>CAYZNA010000251.1:0-5907 GCA_964478665.1 uncultured Anaerolineales bacterium | reverse complement strand
GCCCGTGAAAGCGCATCCCCCGTAGAGGGTGCATCCCCATGCACCCTGTTCGGCCCGTGAAAGCGCATCCCCCGTAGAGGGTGCATCCCCATGCACCCTGTTCGGCGGGCCAACACGTCCCCCGTAGAGGGTGCATCCCCATGCACCCTGTTCGGCGGGCCAACACGTCCCCCGTAGAGGGTGCATCCCCATGCACCCTGTTCGGCCCGTGAAAGCGCATCCCCCGTAGAGGGTGCATCCCCATGCACCCTGTTCGGCCAACGGTAAACAAAAAGCCCTTCGGCCACAGTTGCGGTCCGAAGGGCTAAGGGGTAACAGTTCCGGTAGAGCTAACGCGCTCGGGCGCTCCCCACGCCAATCAGACCGGTAGGCCACGGACGACGGGCCTCCGGACGGAAAGAACGACGGCGAGGGAAGAATGTGCAGACAGTCACGCAGTTCACCGGGTGCGAAGTTGGCGGGAGTTTAGCACAAATGGCGGAGATGTCAACCGTCAATTTTGGCCTCTGGCTCCTGGCTGCTGGCTTCTGGCCGGGCCACCCGCCCTGGCGCCCGAAAGTAATTAACAGACTATAATAGTCTGTTAATCAGGAGGTGCGGACATGGCACAGTTTTTCAATCGCGAAGCAGAAATGGCGACGCTTGACCGGCTGGTGGGCCAGGACGAATCGCAGCTTGTTATGGTCTATGGCCGGCGACGAGTGGGCAAGACCACCCTGCTCACCACGTGGGCCGCACGCAGCGGGCTGCCCACCTTCTACTGGGTCGCGAAGCGAGAGGCCAGAGAGACGCTGATGGCAAACTTCGCCCGACAGGTGTGGGCCTGGGAGCATCAGGCAGATGGGACCGAAATCGCCTTTCGCCCGCCCGATTGGGATAGCGTGTTCGGGATGCTGGCACAGGCAATCGGGGGGCGCACCTGTCTGATCATCCTTGACGAATTGCCGTACTTGCTCGAGTCTGACCCGGCTTTTGCCTCGTATCTGCAAGCCGCGTGGGACCACCGGCTGCGAGCCACCTCGGCCCGGGTGTTTGTGAGCGGCTCGCATGTGGGCATGATGACCGGACTTGTAGCGCACGAGGCGCCACTTTATGGGCGGCTCACGGCCCAGATACTTGTCCAGCCCCTGGCCTTTCCCGACATTGCGCTCTTCTTGCCGGATTACGACGTGCACAAGCGGCTGGCCGTCTATGCGATCCTTGGAGGCATTCCGGCCTACCTGGAACGCTGGCGTTCGTCTCAGTCGCTGACCGAGAACATCGAGCGACTGTTCTTGCTACGCACCGGCTGGTTTCGCAACGAGCCGCTGGTGGTGATCAGCGATCTAACCCAGCGAGAAACCACCAGCTACGAGGCCACCTTGCGCGCCATTGCTGCGGGAAACCACTCTCGGGAAGACATCGCAGCGGCCAGCGCTATCCCCACGACCTCCCTGAGTCACTATCTTAACCGCCTGCTGGATCTGCAAATGGTGGAACGTCGCGCCCCGGCTACTGTTCCGCCGGCGCGCAGCCGGACCAGCCGCCACAACCGCTATTTTCTGCGCGATCCGTATCTGCGCTTCTACTATCGCTTTGTTGACCCGAACCTGCACCTGATTGAGCAAGGTCTTTCCCGCCGGTTATGGACCAGCCTGGAAGAACAGTTCCGTGCGTTCGTGGCTGCCTCCTTTGAGGAACTGTGCCGGGAATGGGTGCCGGCTCAGGCACAGTCCGGGATGCTGCCCTTCGATCCAGAGGTGATTGGCTCACACTGGGCCGCAAACGCACAGGTTGACGTGGTGGCGATCAACTGGAAGAAGAAGCAGATCCTGCTGGGGGAAGCAAAATGGGGTGGGGATCCGGTGGGGCGCGGAGTGCTCCGGGAGCTAATGGACAAAGTCGCGAGGGTTGCGCCCGACGGTGGCGAGGGCTGGCAGGTCCACTATGCCCTGTTTGCGCGCGCCGAGTTCACCGAGGCCGCTCGTGCGGAGGCGGCCCAGCACGGGGCGCTGCTGCTCACGCTGCCAGAGATGGAGCCGGGCCTGCGGCTCACGGCGTGATCATTCGCTACGTGGTACAATGCAGATAATCTGCCATTGCAGTAATACGCAGCGAGTGAAGAGGAGCAGTCCGATGGAAGCCGCGATACAGGTCCGCAAACGGGGGGTGCTCACCCTGCCGTCCGAACTACGGGAGAAATACGCCATAGGCGAGGGTAGCATCTTTCGACTGGTGGACGTGGATGGTACCTTCGTGCTGACGCCCATGTCGCCGCTGGTACCAGAGCTGGCGCGCGAGATCGAGCGCGCCCGCCTGGAGGCCGGTCTCAGTCTCGAGGAATTGCTGCAGGGTCTGCGCGAGCAGCGCCAGCGCTATTATCAAGAAAAGTATGCCCCCGATCAACCCGCCTGAACCACGAGTCTTCGTGGATGCGGACGTTCTGTTTGCCGGAGCTGCTTCACCTGGCGAACACGGGGCCAGTTTGCTGGTCTTGCGCCTGGCGGAGATCACTCTGATTGAAGCGCTGACCTCCCAACAAGTGATTACTGAAGCGGAACGCAACCTGGCCGCGAAACTACCCAATGCCCTGCCCGCTTTCCACCATCTCGTCAGCCGCTGTCTGAAAGTCGTCCCCGACCCCACCCCTGATGACCTGCTCACACACCTTGGGCTGGCCGACCCCGGAGACCTGCCCATCCTGGTGAGCGTGTTGCGGGAAGGCTGCCCCTGGCTGCTGACCTTTAACCTGCGCCACTACCAGCCCGGCCACCCGCATCTCGCCACTTTGCGTCCGGGTTACTTTGTCTTGCGCGTGCGCGACCGCCTGGCCCACTTGCGCACCGGATCGTAACCCCTTACTGCGTGATCCGCGCCAGCGCCTCCCGCGCCAGCGCCATCTGCGCCCGGACCGCCTCCGGCGCGGTGCCCCCTTCCGCCGCCCGCCGGGCCACCGCCCGCTCGAAATCGAAGACCTCTGCCGCCCCCGGGCCAAAGCCGGGGTGGATGGCTTGCAGCTCGGGCAGGGGCAGCCGGTCGAGCGGCAGGCCCAGCTCCCCGGCGCGGCGCACCGCCCGCCCCACCGCGGCATGCGCCTCCCGGAAGGGAACCCCGGTCCCCACCAGGAAATCGGCCAGGTCGGTGGCTAGAAGGCCCGGGTCAAGGGCCGCGCGCAAGCGGTCCGGGTGCACGGTCAGGCTCCCCAGCAGGCCGGCGATCACGGGCAGGATCAGAGTCAGGCTGTCGAAGGCCTCGAAAACCGGGACTTTGTCCTCCTGCAAGTCTTTGTCGTAGGCCGAGGGCAGCCCCTTGAGGGTTGCCAGCAGCCCGGCCAGCCGCCCGATCAGCGTTCCGGCTTTGCCGCGCGCCAGCTCCAGCGGGTCGGGGTTTTTCTTTTGCGGCATCAGGCTGGAGCCGGTGGCGTAGGCGTCGGCGAGCGTGATGAAGCCGAACTCGGCCGAGGAAAACAGGATGAGCGCTTCGGCCAGCCGCGAGAGGTGCACCCCGACCAGCGCGGCGCAGAACAGGAACTCGGCGGCAAAGTCGCGGTCGGAGACGGCGTCAATCGAGTTGGGGCTGGCGGTCTCGAAGCCCAGTTCGGCGGCCAGGGCGGCCCGGTCGAGCGGGAAGGGCGCCCCGGCCAGCGCGCCGGCGCCGAGGGGCAGGACGGCGACCCGGGGCCGCAGGGAGGCCAGCCGCGCCCGGTCGCGCTCCAGCGGCCAGAAGTGGGCCAGCCACCAATGGCTGAGCAGCACCGGTTGGGCACGCTGCAGGTGGGTGTAGCCCGGCAGGATGGGGCCGAAGTCGGCCTCCGCCCGCGCCAGCAGCGCCGACTGGGCCTCGCGCAGGGCCGCGTCCAGTCCCGGCAGCGCGCCCAGCAGCCACAGGCGGAAATCGGTGGCGACCTGATCGTTGCGGCTGCGCCCGGTGTGCAGCTTGCCGGCCAGCGGGCCGGCGATCTCGCCCAGCCGGCGCTCGACCGCGGTGTGGATGTCTTCGTCGGACTCGAGGAACGCGAACTCCCCGGCGGCTAACTCGGCCCGCACCCGTTCCAGCCCGGCGACCATCGCTTCCACTTCCGCCGGGGTCAGCACCCCGACCCGTCCCAGCGCCCGCGCCCAGGCGATGCTGCCGCGCACGTCCTCGTCCGCCAGCCGCCGGTCGAAGGGCAGCGAGTTGTTCAGTTGCGCCATCAGCGCGTTGGTCCCGGCAGCAAAACGCCCGCCCCACAGGGTCACGCAGTTGCTTTCGGCTTAAGGTGAATTTCGATTTCGGCGCCCAGCGCCTCGGCCACTTTGCGCAAAAACGTAAGGTCCTTTAGAGCCTGTCCGCTTTCCAGGCGGGCGATGCTGGGTTGACGAGTCCCGACCCGGCGAGCCAGTTCGGCCTGCGTCAACTTCCTGAGCAGCCGCAGGCGTTTGAACTGGTAGGCCGGCTCAGAGGCTTTCCAGACTTCCCGAAACTCAGGATCGTCCAATTGCTGTCTGAGAAAATCCTCGTGAGTCAATTCTTGCGTGCTCATTGTCATTCCTTTTCGGCCAACACTTCCCGTAGTCGGCGTACTGCCACGTCCAGTTCGCGTCGGGGCGTTCTGGCCGACTTCTTGACGAACCCGTGCAGCATGACCAGATGTCTGCCAGTTTGCGCCACGTAGAACAACCTTACTGCTCCACCGGTAGTTTTCGCGCGCAACTCCCACAACTTATCCACACCGGCGATCTTGCGCACTGTTGGAAGTCCCACTGCCAGGCCGAACTCCTCCAACAAATCGAAGTCACGTAGCACGACTGCCCGCGCGCCCGCACTCAATCCGCTGAGAAAGTCTGCTACCGGATAATGACCGGAGCGGTCTCGGTAGTAAACAACAGTCCAGGGGCGTTCTGTCGGCCCAGTCATCGCCATCAGTATAATTGTACGATTATAATCCGTCAAGCAACAGTTACCACGGGAAACGGGGAGCGGTCGAGGGGCTGTCACACGCCTCCCGCCGCCCCACATCATCCGTCACTAGTCACGCTTGTAACGGCTGTAATCCGGCGCGGCGTACTGCGATTTGCCCTTGCCGGCGATGTCCACCAGCGCCTTGACCTTGAGCGGCAGGCCGAACAGCTTGATGAAGCCCTCCGCATCGGCCTGATTGTACACGTCTTCCTCGCCAAAGGTGGCGTAGTCCTCGCGGTACAGGCTGTCGGCGCTCTTGCGCCCGACCAGCGTGGCGCTGCCCTTGTACAGCTTCAGCCGCACCGCGCCGTTCATGCTCTCCTGCGTGCGGGCCACAAAGGCATCCAGCGCCTCGCGCAGCGGCGTGAACCACTGACCGTTGTACACCAGATCGGCGTAGCGCAGGGCGAGCACCTGCTTGTAGTGCAGGGTCTCGCGATCCAGGCACAGTTGTTCCAGCGCCCGGTGGGCCTCCACCAGCAGCGCGCCGCCGGGGTTCTCGTACACGCCGTGCGATTTCATGCCCACCAGCCGGTTCTCCACAATGTCCACCCGGCCCACCCCGTGCCGGGCGCCCAGCTCGTTCAGCTTCCTGAACAGCGAGATCGGTCCCATTGCCACCCCGTCCAGCTTCTTGGGGACGCCCTGCGCGAATTCGATCTCTACTGTTTCCGGCTGGTCCGGCGCCTCCTGCGGGTCAACCGTGAGCTGGAACATTTCCTTTTCCGGCTCCAGCCACGGGTTTTCCAGCGGCCCGCCCTCGTGGCTCAGGTGGAACAGGTTCTCGTCTCTGGAGTAAATAGACTTTAGCGTGGCCGTGACCGGCACGTTGTGCGCCGCGGCGTAAGCCAGGGCGTCCTCGCGCGAGCGGATGCTCCACTCGCGCCACGGAGCGATCACCCGCAGCCGTGGGTTGAGGGCCATGTAGGTCAGCTCGAAGCGCACCTGATCGTTGCCCTTGCCGGTGCAGCCGTGGGCCACCGCGTC
>CAYZNA010000250.1:0-5978 GCA_964478665.1 uncultured Anaerolineales bacterium | reverse complement strand
GCGGCCTGTCTCGCATTCAGACTGGAAATCAGTATACGACAGAATGCATCGCAGCGTCAAGCGCGATTTGTCCCCAACGATGTGCGCACAGGCGCGCTGGGAGCACCCCTCACGGTGGCGGAGCGGCCTCCACATGGGGCCACCGCAGCTCGGGCAGACCAGGCGTGGCATCTCACCGGGCTTCAGCGGGGGATCGGCGAGGGCTGCAAAGCAGCGATCGCCGCGTCGGGGGCGCGGCCTTCACGGCGACCGCGCAAACAACGGTACCTGTAGTTTGACGTTTGACACATCTGGCAAAACGTGTATACTACCCCCATCTTATTCGCCCGCCAGCCCGCCCGAGAGTGCCGGGGCCGCGACGGGCACATTTATTCCTCTGCTATCCTTATGAAAGGAGGAGGTGGTGTCCATATATGAGTACTAACGATCGTCTCAGCGCTGCGACACCTCTCCTCGCCGGATAGGTTGTCGCAGCGCAAACAAAGGGCCGCTCCCATCGGGGGCGGCTCTTTGTTTCCCGCGCGCTCACTGCCACCAATTGCCAAAATGCTGCCCCTGGGCAAACTCCCCCCCGACCTGCTGGCGCGGCTGCTGGCCCTCCCCTCCGCAGACCCGCGCGTGGTCCTCGGCCCCGGCGTTGGCCTGGACTGCGCCGTGATAGATTTCGGCGACCGCTATCTGGTGGCCAAAACCGACCCGATCACCTTTGCCAGCGAGGAGGTCGGCTGGTACGCGGTGCAGATCAACAGCAACGACATTGCCACCACCGGCGCGCTGCCGCGTTGGTTTCTGGCCACCGTGCTGCTGCCGGAGGGCCGCACGCCGCCCGCGCTGGCGGACGGGGTGCTGGACCAGATCCGCCGGGCCTGCGCCGGCGTGGGCGCCGAACTGGTCGGCGGCCACGTTGAGATCACCTATGGGCTGGATCGCGTGGTGGTGGTCGGGACCATGCTGGGGGAGGTGAGCCGCGAGGGGTTGGTGACGCCGCGCGGGGCCAGGCCGGGCGACGACGTGCTGCTCACCCGGGGCGTGCCGCTGGAGGGGGCCGCGCTGCTGGCCCGCGAGAAGGCCGCGGCGCTGGCCGGGCGGGTCTCGCCGCAGGTGCTACCGCGCGCCGCCAATCTGCTGTACGATCCCGGCATCAGTGTGCTGCCCCACGCCCGGGCCGCCCTGGCCGGAGGCCGGGTGCACGCCATGCACGACCCCACCGAGGGCGGGCTGGCCGGCGGGCTGTGGGAGCTGGCAGAGGCCGCCGGGCTGGGGATCGAGTTGCAGCCGGGGCAGATCCCGCTGCTGCCGGAGGGCGAGATCATCTGCCGGGCGCTGGGGCTGGACCCGCTGGCCACCCTGGCCTCCGGGGCGCTGCTGATCGTGGCCCCGCCGGAGGAAACGCCGGGGATCACGGCCTCGCTCGCCGGGGCCGGGATTCCAGTCGCGACTATCGGGAGGATGGTCCCCGGCCAGGGGGTGGCCGGGCTGGCGAGGCCGCTGCGGGACGAAATCGCCCGCGTATTCGAGGCCCCGTAGGACCGGCATCCCGATGCCGGTCGTCCCCTCCCTCACCGCCGCCGGCCATCCCCCATTGCGGCCCTCGCGCAGGACCGGCCCGCAGGACCGGCCCGCAGGACCGGCCCGCAGGACCGGCCCGCAGGACCGGCATCCCGATGCCGGTCGTCCCCTCCCTCACCGCCGCCGGCCATCCCAGCATCAATCCCCGAAGCAGATACCCAATCCGCGCGCGGTGCGGACCGCGTCCCCGTTCACATCCACCCGCTTGGGAACGGCCAGCGCCTCCTTCAGGGGCACATCTACAATGCGGGCATCCCGCAAGGCGACCATGCGGCCAAAGCCGCCCTCTGCCGCCAGCCGCACCGCAGCCGCGCCGTAGCGGGTGGCCAGCCAGCGATCAAAGGGCGTGGGGCTGCCGCCGCGCTGCAAGTGCCCCAGCACGGTCACGCGGGTCTCCTTCTGGCACACCGAACTGACGAACTTGCCCACGGCCTGGCCAATGCCGCCCAGCCGGGCAACGTACACTTCGTCGCCGGCGCGGGAATATACCTGCTCGCCGCCGGACGGGTGGGCGCCCTCCGAGACCGCCACAATGCTGAATTTGCTGCCGCGCTCGGCGCGCTCGGTGATGGTGCGACAGACCGGCTCCCAGTGGAAGGGGATTTCCGGGATGAGGATGATGTCGGCGCCGCCGGCTACCCCGGCGTGCAGGGCGATGAACCCGGCGTCGCGGCCCATCAGTTCCAGCACCATCACACGGTGATGGGCCTCGGCGGTGGTGTGCAGCCGGTCGAGCGCCTCGGTGGCGGTGTTCAGGGCGGTGTCGAACCCAAAGGTGACCTCGGTGCCGTTGATGTCGTTGTCAATGGTCTTGGGCACCCCCACCGCCGGACAGCCCTTCTCAAACAGGTCCTGGCTGATGCGCAGCGTGCCATCCCCGCCGACCACGATCAGCGCGTCGAGGCCCAGTTCCTCGATAGCAGCTAGCACATCACCGGAAACATCGCGAATCTGCTCGCTGCCGTCGGGCAGGGTGTGGCGGCGAGCGAACGGGTTACCCCGATTGGCCGCGCCCAGAATGGTGCCGCCGCGGGGCAGAATGCCGCGCACGTGCTCCGGAAACAGCTCGAACACGCCGCCGGGTTCAATCAGGCCGTCAAAGCCATCGCGGATGCCGAGCACCTCGCAGTCGTACACCCCTCGCGCGGTCTTAACCACGGCGCGGATCACCGCGTTAAGGCCGGGTGCGTCGCCGCCGCCGGTGAGCACGCCAATGCGTTTCATATCAAGGCCTCCTGCCCCGCCCCCGTAGGGCGAGTTTGTAACTTGCCCGGTTGCGCAAGTTGGAAACTTGTGCCGTGTCTTCTCAATATTCCGGGGGAACGCATGGCGCGAAGCGTGCGTTCCCCACGTAGGATGCGTTCCCCACGTAGGGGGCGCATCCTGTTACTTATAATACTGGACAAGAAGGGAGTGACGGGGTAAAACAGAGAGAGATGCCCGTCATCGCTCAGCTTACCCCGTCGGTTTCCGGCCCGGGAAACAGGGACCTGGTGCATCCTGCGCTGCGAGCGCCTCATGGGGACCGTCCCCCGGGCCTGTCGGGTATACACCGTCCAGAGCGTGCCGCGCTACGAGCGCCATAACAGGAACACGGTAACCCGCGTCCGCCGGGGAGCTCCGGGGTGCGTTGTCAGGAGGTTCTATGCCAGTATACATCGGAATTGATTGGAGCGAGAGCCAGCCACGCGCTGAGAACTGATTTGTTTGAGCACTGACGCATCACGGCAGTGGCAGGCATGACGGGCATCACGCTAACCCACAGCCCCCGATCACGGACCGCAAACGCTGTTTGGGCTCCGCCGCTGCCACACGCCTGTCGCCAGTTTGGGACTTGACAGAGCGTGTCCCCATGCGGGGCGAAGGATGCAAGGCGGGGATCAGGGCACTACCCAAAAGGTCTGCAGCAGTAGCGCGTCGCCTTCCCCGCCGGCGGTGAGCGGCAGGCGTTCCCCCGTTGCCGGGTTATACAGCCCGACCAGCAAACGATATTCGCCGGGCGGCAGGCCGGCGGGCAGCAGCAGCCCGTGGTTGTCGGCGTAGCTCTGACCGGGGACCCACCCGCCGGTAGGGCTGAGGCCGCCCTGCGGCTCGGAATCTTGCTGCACCGGGGGCGGCTGGGCCGGGTCGGCGGTGAGGTGCAGGAAGACTTTGTACGGCTGCAGGTCGGGCCGCTCGAGGGACCAGTACAGGGTCAGGGCCAGGACCTGGCCGGGGTGCAGGGTGAGGTCGGGGGGCAGGGCTATCCGGTCGAGGTGCAGGTTCCCGCCGAAGGCGGCGTCCACCTCCCGGACCGGGTACCCGGCGGCGTCTCCCGGAACGGCGTAGGCAGCGAAGCGCACATCCCCTACCCATTCCTCCGATAATTTATAGGTGTGGGCATTCAGCCAGCCCTCGATCGCGCGCTGCGGGTCGGCCTGCCCATCTCCCCAGTACAGCACAAACAGCCGGTTGTGATCGCGGGCGATTTGCGCCAGTTCAGCCGCGGCGCGGGCCGGGTCCGGCGGGCGGGAGCGGGGCATGGGGTAGACCGGCGCGCCGCCCCGATGGTAGTAGGTGAAGACCTCCCACTGGTTGGGCGCGTTGAGCATCACCGCGTCGCCGGGGCGGGCGCCGGCCTCGATGCGCCGGGCCATGTTCCGGTAGTCGTCGCGGAAGGTCGCCGGGTCGAAGTACTGGCGGCGCAGGACGAGGGCGCTGCCGAGCAGGGTGAGAAGGAAGAAGGAAGAAGGAAGAAGGAAGAAGGAAGAAGGAAGGAGGAAGGAGAGGCGAGAGGGGAGGCGAGGCGGAAAGGGGGAGGCCGCGCCGGCGGCGAGGAGCAGGCACAGCGGGGGGACGGCGACGATGAGGAATTTGGCGAAGGACTCGGTGAAGAGGCCGAGGGCGAGGGTGAGGGCGGCGGGGAGGAGGAGGAAAGGGAGGAAGAGGAAGGACCGCGAAGCGTGCGGAATGCGGAATGACCGAAGGTGCGGAATGGGGGATGGGGGGCGGGGAGCAGGGGCAGGGGTAAGTGGGGAGCGGTGGGTGGGGGAGGGGAGGGCGAGGAGGGCAAGGAGGGCGAGGAGGAGGGCGGCGAGGAGGGCGAGGGTGGGGGCGAAGCGGTGGAAGGGGCCGAAGATCAGCCAGCCCCAGAGGCCGGCGAGGGCGGCGGGCAGGGGCGGTTGGGCGCCGCCGGCCGGCCACATGGTCAGTTGGCGGACGGCGGTGGGCAGCCAGGGGGCGAAGAGCAGCAGCGTGAGGAATTGGAGCAGCAGCCAGTGCGTGGAGCGTGGGGCGTGGGGCGTCCCACGGGGATGCTTCGCGATGGAGCGTGGGGCGTGGGGCGTCCCACGGGGATGCTTCGCGATGGAGGGTGGGGCGTGGGGCCTCCCACGGGGATGCTTCGCGATGGAGCGTGGGGCGTGGGGCCTCCCACGGGGATGCTTCGCGATGGAGCGTGGGGCGTGGAGGGTCGCTTCGCGGCGTAGAGCGAGGGCGATCACGGCCAGCAGGTTTTCCGCCAGCAGCACGAAGCCGAAGGCGTAATGGGTGTACAGCCCCGCCGCATTGACCAGCGCCAGTAATCCCCACTTACCAGTCAGGGTCTCTCTACGCCAGACCCTAAGGGTCTTTAAGACCCTTAGGGTCTCTTCTTCCCCCAGCACCCGCGCAGTAAGCAACATGGAGGCGCAGGCCAGCGCCGCCAGCAGGCTGTACATGCGCGCCTCTTGCGAGTAGTAGATCAGAAAGGGGTGCACGGCGGCGAGCAGCCCGGCGCAGAGGGCCGCCCGGCGGTCGAACAGCTCGCGGCCGAGGCGAATGACGAGGGCGACGCTGACGATGCCGGCAAAGGCCGAGAGCGCGCGCAGCGCCCACTCGCTCTCGCCGAGCAGGTCGCGCCACAGTTTGAGGGCCAGGTAGTAGCCCGGCGGGTGAATATCCCCGGCCGCACCCTCCAGGATCAGCCGGATGCCCCGCTCGGCCAGCCGCGCGGAGTTGCCCTCGTCGTTCCAGAAGGATTGGTAGTCGAGGCGGTAGAAGCGCAGCAGGGTGGCCAGCAGCAGTAGGGGAAGAAGGAACGCTTCGCGGGAAGGAGGAAGGAGGCGTGCGCGGGCGGTCATTGGGGGAGGGGAGCGGCCCGGCGGGCGAAGGCGGCCAGCGCGGGCTGCATTCGCGCGTGGTGCGCGGCGCAGCGCAGCCGGGGGTGGACAGCGGCGAGCAGGAGGGCAAGCGGCAGCAGCAGCCAGAGCGGGGAGAGGGGCGGGCGGTCGTGGACGAGGAAGCCGTCTATGGAGATTGGAGATTGGACGCTTTGCGTGGAGATTGCGAGGGTGTGGTCGCCGGCGGGCAGGCGCCGGGCGAGGGGGAGGCAGGAGGCGGGGGAGCGGGGGGGCAGGGGGGAGCAGGGGGCGGGGGAGCGGGGGGGCAGG
>CAYZNA010000249.1:0-6015 GCA_964478665.1 uncultured Anaerolineales bacterium | reverse complement strand
TGCCGCATAACGGCCAGGTGCTGCGACAGGTTGGACTGGGCTATCTGCATGGCTTCCGCCAGTTCGCTCACCGACTGCTCGCCGCCGCGCAGGCGCTCAATGATCTCCAGCCGCTTGGGGTTCGCCAGCGTCTGGCAGATGGCGGCGTGCATTTCGTACAATCGCGGATCGGTCATGTCTCCGATACCCTATATTAGAATGATCGAATATTCTAATCATTCTGACGGGGCTGTCAACTATCTTTCGGTTCCGCCCGCACGGGAGTAATTCGACGCTCGGCCCTTGTTTGTGCTAAACTCTCCCTCATCAGTTCTGCCTCACCGTCTCACTTTATCCCAAATTTATCCCAACCTGCGATTTTGGGATATCCCTGCCCATGCTGATCGGAATCGCCCTCACCGTCGCCTACGTGATCCTGCTCCTCGGAGCCGCGGCGAATCTGCGGGAAAACCCGACAAGGCCGTGGCTGGCCGCGTACCTGTTCACCTCCACCATCCTCTCCGTTCTGTTCGGACTCACCTCCCCCGACCGGAATCTCGGCCTGCCCATCGCCCTTCTCTACATTGTTAACTCCGCTCTGCTGGGCGCGGTCACGTTCCGGTATCAGCGCTTGCCGTTCAGCGTGGGCTGGCCGATCGCTGGCGCACTGACGGCGCTGGCCGTGTTCGGGGTAGCGCAGTTCGAGCCGGGCGGCGCGCTCAGCCGCAACCAGTGGCTCGCCGCCATTCTCAGCGAGCAGCCAAGTTACGCCGCGCTCGTCGGCGCGGTGGTGTATCTGCTCGGCGGCCTGGTGCAGGAAATGTTCACCCTCGTCGCCCTGCGCATGGCCGTCTTGCCTCTGCACGCGAACCGCAGTTTGTTCTGGGGCCTCGCCCTGCCGGTGGTGGTGATGGGCGAGATTCTGGCGGCGTGGGGGCAGGGCCCGCTGCAGCCGGTGGGGCAGACCGTGCGCTGGCTCGGCGTGGCCGGGCTGACGTACGCGGTCGTCGCGCGCAGACTGGTGGACGTGCGCGGGGTGGTGCGCCAGGGCCTCGGCCACCTCGTCTTCCTGGCCCTCGCCACGCTGCTGGTCCTGCTCGGCATCACCCTCGCCGAAACGGTTCGCCCGGCGGTGACCGGCGCGGAGGGGCTGGCGACGCTGTTCGTCGTCGCGCTGGCGATCGGCCTGCTGTACCAGATTCTGCGCGCGGGGGCGGCGACGCTCGTGAAGCAGATCATCCTCAACAGCGGCTACGAGACCACCGCCATCGTGCGCCAGTTCAGCCAGCGCGTGACCAGCAGTCTCGACGTGTTCGAGATCACGCAGGCCGCCGACGAGGTGTTCAAGCAGGTGCTGGACGCGCGCCGCTCGATGCTGCTGCTCACCGCCCCGCAGGAGGGCCGCGTAGTGGCCCGCCCGTTTTTCCCCGACGGCCAACTCACGGTGAAGCCGGTCACGCTGGCCGCCGACTCGCCCCTGACGGGGAATCTCAAACGCCAGCGCTGCCCGCTGCTGCAGTACGACATTGACGAAGACCCGCTGTACGAAGCGCTCGACCCGCGCGAGAAACGCTGGCTGCACAACCTGCAGATGGACGTGTACGTGCCGGCGCGCGAGGGCGACGAGTTGATCGGCTTCTTTGCCGTCGGCCCGCGCGCCTCCGGCGACCCCTACCGCGCCCCCGAACTGGAACTGATGACCACCGTGGCCGAGCAATCGAGTGTGGCCCTCAAGAACGCGCGGCTGTTCGGCGACCTGCGCGCGCTGAACGAAGAGATGCTCAGACTTAACGAAAGCCTGAGGGAGACCAACGAGACGCTGGCCTCCATGGATCAAGTGAAGACCGACTTCATCACCATTGCCTCGCACGAACTGCGCACGCCGCTCACCCAACTGCGCGGCTACGCCGACGTGCTGGGAACGATGATTGATATGCAGGCGCTCAAGCCGGAGACCATGAAGAACATTGTGGAGAGCATCAAGCGCGCCTCGGACCGGCTGAACGCGGTGTACGGCCAGATGCTCGACGTGTCGCAGATTGATGTGAACGCGATGGACCTGAAACTGGTGGATACCACGCTGGACGCGATTCTGCGGCTGGCCGTGGAGCCGTACGCGCCGGCCATGCGCGAGCGCAAGCAAACGCTGACCGCGCAGGGCGTCAAGAACATCCCACCCATTCGCGGCGACTTTCAGCGGCTGGTGCAGGCCTTCAGTCACGTCATCGGCAACGCCATGAAGTTCACTCCCGACGGCGGGCGCATTGACATCGGGGCGCGCTTGATCGCCCCGGAGAACGGCCAGCCGCAGTCGGTGGAAGTGGTCATCGCCGATAAAGGGGTGGGGATTGACCCCAAATACCAGGAGTTGATCTTCCAGAAATTCTTCCGCGTGGGCAGCACCGCCCTGCACTCCACCAGCACCACCGCCTTCATGGGCGCGGGGCCGGGCCTCGGCCTGCCGATTGCGAAGGGCATCGTGGAGGGGCACGGCGGCCGGATCTGGGTGGAGAGCGAGGGCCACGACCCGGCCAAACTACCCGGCACGCGCGTGCACGTGCGCCTGCCGCTCTCGCCGCCGGCCTTCGACCCGCGCGCCCTCAAAGAGAAGCCCGAACCGATGGCCGAGCAGCGGGTGATCAGGCCGTTTGGCTGAGAGGCGCTTCCACCCGCAGAGCCGCCGCCAGTTCCAGCCCCAACACGATTTCCTCGTTCTTCAGGCGCAGGCGGAGCGGCCCGTTGAAGGGCGCGCGGCTGACCAGTTGCAGGGGCGCGCCGGGCAGCAGTCCCAACTCGCGAAAGTAAACCAGTTTCTCGGCGTCGTCGGTTTTCACGCGGCGCAGAATCCCGCGCGCCCCCGCTTCCAGTTCGGGCAGGGGGCGGTCGTTCACGGGCGGCATCACACCGTCCTTCGAGGGAATCGGGTCGCCGTGCGGGCAGGTGGCCGGATAGCCGGCCACTTCGTCCATCCGGTCCTCGAAGGCGTCGTCAATCGCCTTCTCCAGATGATGGGCGTAGTCGTGCACTTCTTCCCAGCCAAATTTCATCACCGTCACCAGAAACGCTTCGGCCAGGCGGTGGCGGCGGATAGAGCGCAGGGCTTCCAGTTCGCCGGCCCGCGGGAGTTGGGCGCCCTGATACGGCTGGTGGCGCAGGTAGCCGGCTTCGTCGAGGCGCTTCAACATGCGCACCACGTTCGGGCTGGAGACGCCCAACCGCTCGGCAAGGGCGCCAGTGGTTGCGCCGCTGCCGCTGTGCTGCAGGCGATAGACCTCACCGAGGTATTCGCGCATGGTCGCGCTGAGTTTCAAGAGTTATCCTCGGTTAACTTAGCGGCCCGCCCCCGGATAACTGCGCCGTTATCGCCCGACATTGACCGCGAGGGGGTGGCCGCTATACTACCGTAACTGCAAATCATTTGCAATAGTGATATTCCGCAGTTGGAGGCGTGACGGGCGTTACTTCCCCGGGCGGCTCGCGCGGAATAGGATGGCGGGCGTACGCGCAGGCAACCATGACCGACCTTGTTTTGGAACAATCGCTTCACTCCGCCGGGCGGCGCATGACCTCCCAGCGCGCGCTGATTCTTTCCGTGCTGGAAGATAGTGAGAAGCATCTGGACGCCGAAGCCATCTTTGCCCTCGCGCGCAAACGCCAGCGGAGCCTGAACCTTGCCACCGTGTACCGCACGCTGGCGGTGCTGAAAGAGATGGGGCTGGTGGAACAGCGCTACTTCGCCCGCGACCACAAGCGCGAATACTTTGAAGCCGTGGGCAAGCGCGAGCATTATCACTTCACCTGTCTGGGCTGCGGCAAAGTGATCGAGGTAGAGACCCCGCGCATCCGCCAGGCGCGGCGCGAACTGGCCTCGGCCCTGGGCTTGCAGTTCCTGCACGCCTGCGTGTGCTTCGAGGGATACTGCGAGACGTGCGCCAGAAAGGAGGTGCCAGCACCCGACTAAGCCTGAACGCACGCGCAGGGGGTGACGCATGGCGCGGGCGCAAAGTCTTTGCGGATATTGGTCGTTCGCGTTCTCAGCGTTAAAGCACGGCAGGCCGGGGTACCGCCCGACCTGCCCTTTCACCGGAAAACGCCCCACGCAGGGCATCATCCCGGTTTCGCCTGATTGTAGTCGGAAGGTGGAAACCGGTCAAATCCAATACCGGCTACTGTAAAAGGAGAACCACGCAGTGGACTACCACGCTCATTCAACTACCGGCGTGAAACGCGCTGGCCCGGCCGCTTTTTCCATGGCCCTTATGCTTGCGCTGGCGGCCTGCGCGGCTCCGGCCACGCCCTCCTCCGCACCAGGCACGGAAATTGCCGGGGGACTGGTCGTCTATTCGGGACGCAGCGAGGCCCTGATCTCGCCGGTGCTCGAGGCATTCCGGAGCAAGTATCCGCAGGTAGAGATCGCGCTGAAGTCCGGAAGCAACAGCGAACTGGCCAACGCCCTGCTGGAAGAGCAGGCCAACCCGCAGGCCGACGTGTTCATCACCACCGAACTCTTCACCGTGCAGGCGCTGAACAACAAGGGCGTGTTCCAGCCCTACCGCTCCCCGGCCGCTACCAGCCTGCCGCCCGAGTTCCTCGGCGCGAACGATGGCTGGACCGGCCTCACCCGCCGCGCGCGGGTCATCATGTACAACGCCGACCTGGTTTCCGCCGCCGAAGCCCCGCAGTCCATCTTCGACCTCACCGACCCGAAGTGGGACGGGCAGATCGCGGCGGCCGGTTCCAGCAACGGCTCGATGCAGGCGCAAATCGCGGCCATGCGCCTGCTGCTGGGTGAGCCGCAGACCGAAGCGTGGCTGCGCGACCTGCAGAAAAACAATGTGACCTTCTTCGGCGGCCACACCGATGTGCGCAAGGCCGTGGGAGCCGGCGAGTTCAAGATCGGGCTGGTCAACCACTACTACTACTACCTCCAGAAGGAGGAGGGCAGTCCGGTGGGCATCGTCTTCCCCGATCAGGCCGAGGGGCAGATCGGGTTGATCACCAACGCCACGGCCGCCGGCATCGTCAAGGGCGCGCGCAACCTGCCCGCCGCGCAGGCGCTAGTGGACTTCCTGCTCTCGGCCGAGGGCCAGCAGTTGTTCGCCGAGTTGAACTTTGAGTATCCGTTGGCGCCGGGGGTTCCCCTACGTAGTGGGGTGGAGCCGCTAGACAACTACCGGCTGGCTCGCGTGGATGTGGTCCGGGCCGCGCTCGACCTGGACCCGACTTTCGCGCTGATGGAGAAGGTGGCCCTGCCTTGACAGGAACCGCGTTTCGTAGAGTGTACCCGCATCGGCTAGCGCCGAAGGCGGCGCCGCGTTGCATGCGGGGGCTGTGAAAGGGAAGGGAACCGCCGCTGGCCCGATGGCCGACCTCGCCCTGCCCCGCCCGAGTTACTGGAGCCGACGCTTCATCGGCAAGCGCCGCCTCAGCCGGCCGCTCACCCTGGCCGCCGGGCTGGTGGCAGCCTTTGTCGCCACGCCGCTGGCGTACATCCTCTACCGGGCGGCGGCGGGCGGGGCGGAGGTCTGGTTGCGGCTGGCGCAGACGCGCCTGCTGGGCCTGCTGGTCAACACTCTGGGCCTCGCGGCGGCGGTGACGCTGGGCACGCTGGCGCTGGGCGTCGCGCTGGCCTGGCTGACCGAACGCACCGACCTGCCGGGGCGGTGGCTGTGGCGCTGGCTGCTGGCCCTGCCGCTGGCCATTCCGGCCTTCATCGGAGCGGTGGTGCATGTGGCCCTGCTCCGCCCGCGCGGGGGATACCTGCCTCAATTCCTTGCGTGGCTCTTCGGGCGTCCGGTGGCCACCCCCGGACCGTTTGGCTTCTGGGGCGCAGCCTTCGTGCTCACCCTCTTCATGTACCCCTACGTGTATTTGCTCAGCGCGGCGGCTTTCCGCTCCCTGCACGCATCGCTGGAAGAGGCCGCCCGGTCGTCGGGCCGCGGGCTGTGGCGAACGCTCTGGGAGGTGACTCTGCCCGCGCTCAAGCCCGGGCTGGGCGCAGGGGCGCTGCTGGTGGCGCTGGACATTCTGGCGGAA
>CAYZNA010000248.1:0-6043 GCA_964478665.1 uncultured Anaerolineales bacterium | reverse complement strand
AAACTTGGCTTCCAGGCGCTGGTGGAAGAGAGCCTCACGGTGAAGCGCGTGACCAAGGTGCGTATTCCGAGCGATGCCGATCAGCGTTCCGAAGTGATGCCGATCGCGATTCCAAACTCATGCCGATCACGATTCCAAAGTGATGGCGATCACCGTTCCAAACTCATGCCGATCACCTTTCGGCAGGGGTAGGACGGTGTGCTGACACCTTGGCGGGCGTCGGCGCTGGGCAATCCGGCGGTTGACCGGGCTCCACTGAAAAGGTGGAGGATTCCGGTTGCCGCAAGAGAGGTTGTCCATGCATAAGATCAAAACCGTCCTGAGGCTTGCGGGCCTTGGGCTAAGTCAGCGCCAGATCGCGCTGAGTTGTCAGATCGGTCAGGCCACGGTTTCTGACTACCTGGGGATGGCCGCCCAGGCCGGCCTGAAGTGGCAGGAGGTGGCCGACTGGGACGAGGACCGGCTGCGCGCCGCGGTGTTGCCATCGTCCAACCCCGCCTCATCCTGGCGAAAAGCGGATGAGCCTGATTACGCCGCGATGCGCCGGGAGTTGCAGAAACACAAGCACCTGACGCTGCAACTGCTGTGGCAGGAGTATCGCGACCAGCACCCGGGAGGCTACGGCTACAGCCGCTACTGCGGCCTGTACCGCCACTGGCTGAAGCGGCACGATGTCGTGCTGCGGCACGAGCATCGGGCCGGCGAGAAACTGTTCGTCGACTATGCCGGTGATACGATCGCGGTCCACGATGCCGCGACGGGCGAAGTGCGAACAGCCGCCATCTTTGTGGCCGTCCTGGGGGCCAGCAGCTACAGCTTCGCGGAGGCAACCTGGACGCAAGGTCTGGCCGACTGGATCGGGTCGCATCTGCGCGGCTTTGAGTTCTTCGGAGCAGTGCCGGAAATCCTGGTGCCGGACAACCTGAAGTCCGGCGTGACCCGCGCCTGCCGCTACGAGCCCGACCTCAACCGGACCTACGAAGAGATGGCCGCGCACTATAGCGTGGCGGTGATCCCTGCGCGGCGGGGCAAGCCCCGCGACAAGGCTCGGACTTCATACTACACCCTGTCCAGATTCGGTAGCGGTCAAGACCGGCTGGGCGGCGCCACGACCGCCGTGCCCCTTCACGATGGTGACATCCCGAAGCGGCTCATACAGAGAATGGCCGCGGTTATCGCATACTATTCGGCGCAATAGGCCGCACCGCGCCCACTCATGGACAGTGGTTTCGGAGATTCCAAGCGCCTCGGTCATTTCTTTCCCTGTCAATAGCCCCTGTTCACGTAACCGGCCGAAGCGGCTCTTGAGGTTGTAGGTCATGCGAATCCATGCAATCTTCTTCAAGCTGAATGGCAGGTTTTGCCAGGTCCGGCGCCCTCGTTGGTTCAAGATCTCGGCCACCTCGCGATCACAGTGATCGTTGAGCAACGTGTCGATTTCGGCGAGGATTTCTGTTTTGGCCTTGCGAATCTGCGCAATCGGAAGTGGTCGTTCCAGGATGAGGGTCCGTGTAGCACCACCCCTCAGGCGCACGTGTGCGGTGATTTTGTCAGTCTTCAGCAGAGTCACATCTTCGACCAGCAGCCGCAGCATGCGTTTCCGTTCACGTACCGCTAGTTCAGGATCATTCCAGATCCGGGGGAAATCGGTTGCGAGCGACATGATTTTCTGCCGCACCTCCTCATCGGCCCGGCAGCGCTGGTGTTCGGTCCACCGTTCGTAGTCGTCCTGCGCCGCCGCATGCAGGCGCAGTTTCTCGTTCCACTCCGCCTCCAGTACGTCGGCAACCAAACGATTGCCGGGATCGACGGTCATATATCGCCGGCGGGCCAACTCGGCCTCATAACGTGCGCGCTCTACCTGCTGACGGCGCAGCGCATCGGTTTCGGCAAACCGCGCTTCCACTTCCTGTTGCACGACGAAAGCGAGTTCCAACGTCAGCGGCTGGACCAACTCCAGCAAGAGCTCGCTCACTGCACGGTCCACAACATTACCCGGTACATGCTGGCACACTCTGGAGCCGTACCGGACCGATCCTTCCCGGCAATCATAATTGGATGCGATTTTTCCATTTTCTGACCAGTAATGAACTACCATGCGCTCGCCGCAAAGACCGCACAGCACGCGTCCCTGCAATAATGCGGGCCCCTCCCGCACCGGGCCGAGTTTGCGCGTACTGCCGAACGCCAGCGTATTCTCAGCAAGACGCTTCTGGTTTGCCTCGAACTTATCCCAGGTGATGTAGCCCGGATGGGCATCTCGGAACAAAAACTGCCATTTCTCCCGCGGCACTCTGACGGATGTGTACTTGCCATCCGGTTTGCGGCCGCTGCGAGTCCGGCCGTACACAAAGGCGCCCGCATAACGCGGGTTGTGCAAAATCTGAACGATTCGGCTATGGTCCGGCTTGCCCCAGAGGAGTTCTCCCTTTTTCGCGCCCGCGCGAATACGACGCGGGAATCGAAGACCCTGCTCTCGAAAGAAGCGGACGGTCTGCATGGCCGAGCCGGTGCGGTCAAAGGTGTCAAAGACCAATTGGGTCGCCGACCGGACCTCCTGATCGGGATCCATCCCAATTGTTCCGTCCGGCAGATAAACCAAACCAACTGGTGGCGCCATTTCTAGCTCGCCGCGGCGCGCTTTGTTGAGCACGCCACCGCGCATCCGCGCTTTTAGGAAATGAAGTTCCGCCTGGCTGAGTTCTCCCTTCAAACCGAGAAGGAGCCTGTCATTAAAGGCCGAGGGATTGTAGATACCGTCCTCGTCCAGGATCAGGGTGCCCGCAATCGCGCACAATTCGATCAGTCGGTGCCAATCGGCTGAGTTTCGTGCCAATCGCGAAACCTCCAGCCCCATCACGATGCCGGCCTTTCCAAGCGCCACTTCGCTGACCAGCTGCTGGAACCCGTTGCGGCCAGCCGACTGAGCAGCGGACTTGCCGAGATCACAATCGATCACATGGATGCGCTCTAGCGGCCAACCTTGGGCCACGGCCCGGTCGCGCAAGGCGTACTGCCGCTGCGTGCTCTCGATGTTCTCCAGCACTTGGCGAGGTGTGGACTGGCGAATGTAGAGATAGGCGTCCCGGTCCAGATGAGCACTCGTGACTTTCAGTTCAGGCATGATATGCATCCCTTTCCGTTGCTGAGAATCAGCCCGGCCATGATCTGTACCAATTCCGTGACGATCACGGACGGAACTGGCGACATGCAACCACGACCGACCGAAGTCGGAGTCGGAGTCGCCGGCACATGGCCGTATGCGCGGGTCCATGCCAACATTCCACGGCGAAGTAAGACGGAGCGGCCGGTGGCGGCCCCGGACTGGTCTGTGGAGTCGATGAGTTGCGGACGCAGTCTTTCGTACGAGGAGGCCGCGTCGTGTGCAAGCGATGATTTCAAGTCCGACGGAGTGGTTTTTTTTTGCCCCTGGCCAAAGCTCGCTCCAGACTGCGCCGATGGACCGTAATTCCGAAGTGCTCCTGGACGGCTTGCACGCACTGAACGGTAGTCAGCCGGGGGTCTGCCGCGCGCAGATTTGCCACATGGTCCAGAACTTCGGCGGTGACCTTGTGTCCACCTTTCGGTCCACGCTGACTCGGCAACAAGCCGGCTAGCCCAGACTGGCTGAAGGCCTCTTGGGCCTGATAAAAAGTTGGCCGCGAGACGCCGAAGGCGGTCGCCGCGTCGAGAATCGACATGTTCTCGGCGACGTGGCGGCGGAGCATCTCGTAGCGGACTTGCAGAAGGTCCCTCGGATCGAAGAACGGATTCTCCATGAATAGAGGATCGGTGACGGCATCGGGCCTTGGATTGAGCGTCCCGGTGCGCTTGAGCTCCAGCATCTTCTGATCGGATTGTCCGCGTCTGGCCATCGGAATGGCAACCTGTTATGTAATTATAATTACGCCCCATATGTGGATTTGTCAAGCAAAATCGAGAGGGGCTGCCCATACGACACATCTGCGATATCGCCACAATGTGGTTGTATGCCAAAGCTAAACCGAGATGAGCTCGGTAGCCGTACGGCGTATTTACTTTACACATGCGGCGAAATCTCCTTTACGCATCCTATCGGCTCCAGCAAGGCCGCTATGTTGATCAAGCAGCTCCTTAAGTTCCAAAAGGTCATCCAGACGGAAGGCGGAACGGCCGGCCGATACTCGGCCGAATGCGTCGATCGGGCACATGTCCGTGACGTTGGCAAGAAAGGACTTCAGACGGCCGTTGGCGTCATAATAGAACACCCGGTCTTCTCCCCAGTTGCGTTGACGGGCGATCATCTCATACTCATTCCCAACCAGCGGATGAAAGGGATGGGTGATGCGGAATCGACCGCACGATCCACTCGCATGCCCTGCAGTTGCTGACACTCGACAAGGCCAAGGTCGAGGCGGGCGTGCTGGTGGTGGAGCGCTGGATTCTGGCCGCTCTCCGCAAGCGCAAGTTCTTCTCCCTGGACGAGGTCAACCAAGCCATCGCGGAGCTGCTGGTTGGTCTCAACGGCAGGCCGTTCCGCAAGGCGACAGGCACACGTCTGAGTCTGTTCGAGACGCTCGACAAGCCGGCCATGCGGCCATTGCCGGCAGAGCGCTACCAGTACGGCGACTGGGCCACCGCCCGCGTCAACATCGACTATCACGTGGTCTGCGACGGCCACTTCTACAGCGTGCCGTATCGCCTGGTTCAGGAGCCGGTGGAAGTGCGCGCCTCGGCGGCCACGATCGAGATCTTCCACAAGGGTGTGCGCGTGGCCAGCCACGCCCGCAGCACTCTGGCGAACAAAGCCACCACGATCGACGAGCACCGGCCGAAGTCCCATCAGCGGTACTTACAGTGGACGCCGTCGCGGATGGTGGAGTGGGGCCAGAGCGTCGGCCCGCTGACGGCCGAACTGATGGAACACATCCTGGCGGCCAAGCGGCACCCGGAGCAGGGATACCGGTCGTGCCTGGGCATCATTCGCCTCGGCGAAGAGTACGGCAAGCCGCGTGTGGAGGCCGCGGCACGCCGGGCCCTCCAGCACCGGACGTATTCCTACAAGAGCCTGGAATCGATTCTGAGGTTGCATCTGGACACTCAGCCGGAGCCTGTTGCTGAGCCGCCCAGGCCGCCGCTGGATCACCCCAACATCCGCGGATCAGAGTACTTCGATCCGCCACCCATGCAGTGAGGACACATCATGCTGAATCAACCCACACTCGACAAACTCTGTGCCATGCGCCTGCGCGGCATGGCCGAGGCCCTGCAGCAGCAGTTGCAGGAGCCAGACATCCACCAACTGAGCTTCGAGGAGCGTTTCGGACTGCTCATTGATCGTCAATGGGACTGGCGCCAGAGCCGCGCCCTGGAGCGCCGGCTGCGCAACGGGCGACTGCAAGGTACCGCCTGCGTCGAAGACATCGACTACCGCACGCCGCGCGGCCTGGACCGCGCGGTGATGCGCTCCCTGACGCAGCAGTCGGCCTGGGTCGAAGCCCATCAGAACCTGTTTCTGCTCGGCCCGACCGGCATCGGCAAAACCTGGCTGGCCCGGGCCATCGCGCAAAAGGCCTGCCGCGACGGCTACACGGCGCTCTTTCTGAAAGCCGCCGAACTGTTTCGCGATCTTGCCATGGCCCGCGCCGATGGCAGCCACTCGAAGCTGCTCTATCACCTCGGCCACGTCGATGTGCTGATCGTCGACGACTTCTGCATGGCTCCGATGACGGAAGCAGAGCGCCGCGACTTCCTGGAGATCTGCGACGCCCGCTATCAGGCCCGCTCCAGCCTGCTCACCAGCCAGTTGCCGGTGTCGTCCTGGCATGCGCAGATCGGCGACCCGACCATCGCCGACTCAACCCTCGACCGCCTGGTGCACAACGCCCACCGCATCGAACTGCAGGGCGACTCCATGCGCAAGAAGCGCGGCCCCAAGGCCGGAAAGGAGAACACATGAGGAGCCATTCCCGAGGGCGCTTCTACATCGTTGAGCGGGGCAAGGGGCTCACACGCCGCCCCTCGCCCCGCGCCCCACTCCCGGCTCAAACGCAATTCGATTGAC
>CAYZNA010000247.1:0-6045 GCA_964478665.1 uncultured Anaerolineales bacterium | reverse complement strand
TGTCGTCGCCGAGGCCGCCTTCCTGCGCCATCTGCGTCAGCACGGTGAGGATGCGGGTGTTGTCCACGCACGAGCCCATATGCAGGACGGGCGGCATGCCGGTCGCCTCGCACACTTCGCGCAGGCCCGGCCCGGCGTGCTCCAATGCGGCTTCGCCCGTGAGGTAGCCCAGTTTGCCAGAGGCCAGCGCGCCGCATCCGGTCTGCACCACCAGCACGTCGTGCTTGAGGAACTCCGTCACCAGCCACGCGTGGGACTTGTCCTGCGTCACGCGCGGGTTGTTGCAGCCCACGTCGGCCACCACGCCGCGAATGCGCCCGGACATGATGGCGTCGTTGAGCGGGCGGAAGGAAGCGCGGTACGATCCGCCCAGCATGTAGTTGATGTATTCGTGCGAGAAGCCCGGCACGAGGTCCTGCGCTTCGTCCGGGATGACGACCTCCCCGCGATTCGGATAGTTGTCAATGGCCTCGCGCAGAATCCGGCGGGCGATGTCGAGCGCGTGATGCTCGTCGAACTCGATGTGCATTCCGCCCTCGATCATCACTTTGGGCGAAGTGGTGATGAACTTGGTGTGGAACTTGCCGGCCAGATTCGGCAGGGCCTGCATGATGCACTGAACGTCCACCACCATCGCTTCGACCGCGCCCGTGATGAGCGCCAGTTCCTGATTGAGGAAGTTGCCCGCCGAGGCCACGCCCTGCCGGAGCAGGATTTCGTTGGAGGTGCAGCAGATGCCGGCGAGGTTGATGCCTTTCGCGCCCTTGCTCTTCGCGTACTCGATCAACTCCGGGTCGGTGGAGGCGGCTACGATCATTTCGGAGAGGGTCGGCTCGTGGCCGTGCAGGACGACGTTCACTTCGTCCGCTTTCAACACGCCGAGGTTCACCTGCCCCACGCGGGGGTACGGCGTGCCGAAGAGAATGTCGGAGAGGTCGGTGGCGATCATCGAGCCGCCCCAGCCGTCGGCCAGCGCGCAGCGCAGCGCGCCCTTGAGAATGTGTTCGGGATGCTGGTCGTCGCCCATGTGGGTGCGGTGCAGAACGTCCACCACCTCGCGGTCAATGCCGCGCGGGACGATGCCGTATCTACGCCACAATTCCTGGCGTTTTTTGGGCGCGCGGCGCAGGAACGCCAGTTCGCCCTTTTGTTGGCCGAATGCGGAGATGGCCTTGAGGGCCACTTCTTTTGCCAGCGTCCGCGCGTCCTTGCCCGCGACCGGAATTCCCAGATAGCCGGCCACCGCCCGCAGCTTGACCTCGTCGCGGATCTGGTACCCCTGGGCCTCGCCCTCGGCGGCCGCCAGCAGGGTGAAGGCCACGTCCCGACCGTGGTCGGAGTGGGCGGCCGAGCCGGCAGCGATGGCGCGAGCCAGGTTGCGGGCCGCAATCGTGTCAGCCGTGGCGCCGCACACGCCCACCTGCCCGTCTTTGGTCAGGCGACAAGGCCCCATGAAGCAGTTCTTGCAACACAGCCCGGAACTGCCGGCCCCGATGGGGCAAGGCGGCATGGCTTCCGCGCGGGCGAAGGCCGTGGTCAGCCCCAGTTGGTCCGCGCGGATGAGAAGTTGTTGCGAGGCTCGGTCAATCGAGCGCTCCTCCACAGTTCTTGTTTTCCTTGCCACAGTATCCTCCCTCTAACTAACTCACACTCAACTACCCGATAAGTAAATTGCCTGTATTCAGACGCACGACGCTCAGGGTGCCGCGCTCTGCGGTTGGGCGCCCACCGGCTGGCTGCCGTTGGATGACATCCTCTCGCCGGCGTCAGAAAACCCGGGCCGGGCAGCAACCAGGCGAGTCATCCGCTCCAGCAGCGTCTGGCCCAATTCCGGGGCGGAGTTCAAGATGTGGCGCAGATCGGCGCCCCGGATCGCCAGCGCGCGGATCTCGGTCAGGCAGTCAGCCGCAGCGGTGTAGCGCTCCCGCCCGAGGGCCGCCGACCAGCCAAAGACTGCGCCGGCGGACAGGGTGGTAACATGCACCCGGCCGCCGTCATAGGGGTGGAAACGGATGGCGACCTGGCCGGTCTCCAGCACGTATAGGAAGGTCGCCTCATCGCCGGCCTCAAAAGGCGTCTCGCCGGCCACAAAGTGCGCCGGCCGGAACAGCGGCGCCAGAGTCTCCAACTGCTCGGCCCGCAACCCCTGAAATAAGGGGATTCCCGTCAGATCGGTGGGCATCATTGCGCGGTCAGGCCCCATCATCCACGCGGCTCAGGGGCCGGAAGTAAGGCGTCGGCTCCAGATGGTCCTGAATTTGCTCCGCCACCGCATCCCGCAGAACAAAGCCGGAAATGTGCATCAGGGTGTCGCGATAATCGGAATCCTGATTCATGCTCGCCAGGCAAGGGTAGTGATGGTGCAGCATGCCGGCCAGCTCCCCCGCCTCCCCCACCGGGCATCCCACCAACCCCTCGGCCACGAACTGCGCACAACCGCAGGCCGAATCCCGCAGCACGTTGACCGCCTCGATCTGACCGTCCGCCGCCGCAATCTGGAATTGCGGCTGCCCGAAATGGGCCGCAAATTGCTGCACTAGCGGGTCGTCGTACTGAACCAGCACGGGCGGCCGGTTGTACGTAGTTTCGGTGAGAGAGCAGAACGGGCGCGGGAACACGGCCGCCACGCCGATATCGGACAGCCAGCGACGAAGCTGCTGCGCCAGCCCGGCCGGCAGGCTTTCGTTGCGGTCAATCGGGGCGATGACCGACTTCGCGCCGCAACTGCGGGCAATGTCGGGGATCAACTGGGCCACCCCGGCGGTCTCGCCGAGGGCCAGGATCAGATCGGCATGGGGAAAGCTGGCCGGCAGGTAGTCCTCCGGGTCGTCAACCACCAGCGGCAGCGCGCGCGGGGCCGCCCAGCGGCGCACCGTCCACGAAGGCGGACAAAGCCGACCCACATTATCGGCAATGCGCTCGCCCCACTGCCCCTGCGTGACCGCCAGCAGGTCCAACGGCTGAGGTTCAAGGGGAGCGTCGGCCATGGCAGCCTCCTCCGGGCGCAATGCGGATAATATGGCAGAGAATAAACTGACTGAGCTTATGCGCTTAGTGGGGAATGTCACTGATTCGAGGGGCAACCCGTCATGGCTGACCGATTCACGATTCACCGGTCCCACGGCGCGCCCGTAGAGAATTGTTGAATCGCTGAATCCTTGAATCGCTGAATCGCTGAATCGCTAAATCACTTGCCCCCCAACGTGGCCTATGCTACCCTCTGCGGTACAATTCGACTCTCTGCTGCGGAGCATCTATGACCACTCGATTGCGCGAATACGCCCGCCCGGCCGACCCGGAAGCCGCCCGCGAACTGCTCAGCCGCCCGGGAGCCGCGCCGCTGATGCTCGGCCCGCGCCCGGCGCCGCTGCCCGAGTGGGACGCGCAGGCCGCGGTGGACCTTTCGCGGCTGGAGCTGAACTACGTGCACGAGGACGCCGGCGGCGCGATTCGCATCGGCGCGCTCACCCCGCTGGAAGCGCTGGCCCAATCGGCGCTGTTGCAGGGGCTTGCGGACGGCCTGCTGGCCCGGGCCGCTCGCTGCGGCCCCCACCCCGGCCTGCGACGGGTTGCCAGCGTGGGCGGGCTGTTGGCCGGCGGCGGAGCGGGCGCCCCGGAAGCCTGGCTGGCCCTGCTGGCGCTGGAGGCGACCGTCCACACCACGCGCGCAGCCGTTCCACTGGCCGTTTGGGAGGAAGAAGGAAGGGGGAAGGAGGAAGGAGAGAAGGCCGCAGGGGAGCTGTTGCTAGAGATCAGCTTTCCGCGCCCGGCGGAGGGCGCGCGGGCCGCGATTGCGCGCGTGGCCCGCAGCCCGCGCGACGAGGCCATCGTGGCCGCGGTGGCACTGCTGGAGATGAGGGAGGGCGCCTGCCACAACGTGCGACTGGCGCTGAGCGGCGCCCATCCCCGCCCGACCCGCTTGCCAGCGGCGGAAGCGCTGCTGGAGGGGCAGGCGCTCACCCCGGACCGGCTGGACGCGCTGGCGGAGGCGGTCTCCGCTGCCGCCCGCCCGGTGGGCGACTTTCGCGGCGGCGCGGAGTACCGGCGGGCCATGGCGGGGGTGGTGGTGAGGCGGGCGGTGGCGCGGGCGATGCGATAGGTACTTGAGGAGGCCAGGGCGCACCATGACACAGACGATCCATAAGGCCACGGCTCAGTCCGGTGGGCGACTTTCGCGGCAGCAGATTTCCCCGGCACTCCCCGGCACCCCCGGCACCCCCGGCAACCCCGGCACCCCCGGCACCCCCCGGCACCCCCCGGCACCCCCCGGCACCCCCCGGCACCCCCCGGCACCTGCGTCCGGGGCAGGTGTGCGTCCGGGGCAGGTGTGCGTCCGGGGCAGGTGTGCGTCCGGGGCAAGTGTGAGCGAATTTAGCGGGCGGGCATGACGGGGGAGGGAGGACGGGCGGGGTGCGGCAGGACGGCGAGCGAGGGAGTGTAGATACAGGTTCTGGGCAAAGACGCACTCACCCTGCTTGAAGGGGAGGGTGCGTCTTCTGAATGGCCGTCACCAATCGCGGCAGCGCCGCAGTGAACCGCTCCCGCCACGCGCCAGAGGTCTGAACAGATTCCAGCCTTCCCTGCATCAACTCGACGATCCGCTGCAGGGCCTCACGGGAGGGGGCGGTGTCTCTTGTCGGATGATCCAGAATATCCGTCGCTGCCATCACCAGATCGCCCAACAGCACCTCGTCCTGAGCAGCCAACTCCCAGAACGCGGGGGCAAAATTGCTATCGTACAGGTGCCAGCGAAAAGTCAGATAGGGTTCGCGCCCCAATTCGGTTCGGGCGTACTTTGCCATGCGCCACAGATCGGGCGAGGGTGCGCGGATCAGACGGCCGATCAGGCCGCGATAGGCTGACTCCAGCAACTTGTGATACGCCCGCTGCTGCTGCCACCCACGCAGCCAGGCCTGCGGAGGGAGATACCCCCCGTCGGCGAGGGCTTCCGCCAGATCGTCGAAGTGCCCCTCGAACTTCCAGTCGTTTCCGCACTGTTCCAGCCCGATTCTGATCAGGCGGGGAAAAAGATCGGACAGAAGTTGTCCGAGACCGGTATCCGGCGGGATGGCAAGTTCGGCGCTCCGCCGGGTCAGCCATTCCAGCCCGCGCACGATCACCCGGCGCTCGCGGGTACTCCAGCGCTCGAAATGTTCGAGGAGGTAGTTGACGAAGCGGATCACGCCGGGGTTGATTTCTCCGTCGGGGAGACCGATCAAACTGGCGAGCGACAGATAGAAGCCTGTCCAGAGCAGATAGCGCCGCCCGACAAAACGCTCCAGTGCGTCCGGCAGAGCGTTCAGTATCTCCGGCACGGGCGCAAGCGCGTCTGGCCCCTCCAGCAAGAAACGCGCCGGCGTCTCTTTCAAGAACTCCAGGGCTGTCAACGTCAGGGATTGAGCCTGTGATTTCCGCTTGCGGTCGTCTGCTTCGGCAAGGGATTGCAACTCTCTGAGCCACCGGTCGGGTTCCGTGGAAGTTGCCCAACCTATCCCCTTCGGGAAAGGAGGCAGGGGCGGACGTTCGTGCTGCATGGGCGGCCGAAGCCAGATTAGTTCGTCCGGCAGGCGTTCGCGGTCCGGGAAAAACACCGCCGTTTCTTGCTGGCGAGCGACTTCCAGAAGTGGGTTGAAGTGTTGAACTTTCCTGTAGGTGTGCAAGAGCAGTACAGAGGCCACAGCGCACCCGAGCCGCTCGACCAGCGCCCCGGCCTCCTGACGCAAACGAATCACCTCGTGAGAACTCTGCTCCAGCCGTTCGCGTCTGCCTTCGTCATACGAGTCGGGCCAGATGTACCAGTACACCTGCCGGACCAGCAAGCAACGCGGCGGTTCTGCGCCGTAGACGTACACCGCCAGTGTTTCCCAATCCGGGCCGGGAAAGATAGCATACCGCCCGAGGCGCAAACGGCGCATCAGGCGATGGACGACGGTGTGTTGGGCGCGGAACATGGGTTGAGGCCAGTTGCGGCGACCTCTCAAGCCGCCGAGCGCAGGGCGGAAACCTGCTCCCGGTTCAGCACCTCCATGGCCTCCTCTCCCATCC
>CAYZNA010000246.1:0-6046 GCA_964478665.1 uncultured Anaerolineales bacterium | reverse complement strand
TCGCTCCCCTGGCCGGTGTGCCAGAAGGCGAATGGCTGGAAAGAGCAGTCATAGCGCTTGAAGCAGGTCATGCACCGGAGGAGATAGCACACGCCGCAATCCGTCCTCAGGGCGTGATTACTTGGCGGGGCCCAGAGTCGACCATGTGGGCCGAGTGGCAAGAACGCTTCGAGCGTCTGTGCGCCTCCGATGACGAGCGCCTTCGCCGTATCGGTGAGGCAGGAAAGGCTCAAATCAGTCAAGAGATCGAGCGGGCCAGAGCGCGTGAGCGGCACGAAGCGATCTATGGCGACGAGTAGCAAATGAACCACGTCAGCACAGAAAACATCTGGCATCCCTGCTACACCCTCACTTCCTCCATCGCCACGGGCCTGATGGAGATCGAAGCCGCGCGAGCGGTGGTGGCGCACACTCCCCTCCCGCCTCCCGTGCAGGCCGAACTCCGCCGCCGCGCCCGCCTGCGGGCCACACACTATTCCACCCGGATCGAAGGCAACCGACTGACGCTGGCCGAAACCGAGCAGGTGGTCGAAGGCCGCCGCGTCGAGTTCCACGGGCGCGAGCGAGATGTGATCGAGGTCCAAAACTACTGGAACGCCCTCTTGCGCGTCGAGGAGTGGGCGGCCAGGAAAGCGCCGCTTACGGAAGAACTGATCCGCCGCCTGCACGCGCTGGTGGAAAAAGGCCCGCGCGCGAAGCCCTCGCCATTTCGCGATGGGCAGAACGTCATCCGCGACTCGGCCAGTGGAGCCATCATCTACCTGCCGCCCGAAGCCCCGGACGTGCCGCCACTGATGGCCGGGCTGGTGGCATGGGTGAAACAGGCCGAGGATACTGGCCTGCCCGTTCCCCTCGTCGCCGGGCTGGCGCATTACCAGTTCGTCGCCATTCACCCATACTACGATGGCAACGGTCGCACCGCCCGGCTGCTGGCGACGTTCATCCTGCACCGGGGCGGCTACGACCTCAACGGGTACTTCTCGTTGGAGGAACACCACGCGCGCGATCTGGCGACCTACTACAACGCGCTGGCGACTCATCCTCACCACAACTATTACGAGGGGCGAGCCGAAGCCGGTCTGACCGGCTGGCTCCAATACTTCATTCTGACCCTGGCCCGTGTCTTCACCGAAACGAAGGATGAAGCCGTGCGGGCGGCCAGCGCGGATCTGCCCTCTGAGCCGGAGGAACTGCGCCGCCTCGACCACCGGGCGCGGGTGGCATTGGGGTTGTTTGCGCGCGCTGACCGCGTAACGACTGCGCAGGTCGCGCGCGCTCTGGGCCTGTCCGAACGCATGGCCCGCGACCTGCTCAAGACATGGGTAGAAGATGGCTGGCTGGTGGTGGTCAACCCTTCCAGGCGGGCCAGGGCCTTCTCACTGTCGCCAGAGTTATCGGCGGTTTATCGGCAATCCATCGGCGGATTATCGGCGAAGGCGGGGAAATAACCCGTGTCCCACCCCGGCACCGAAGACGCCCTCGAACAGGCTGCGCTCGCGCTGTTCGCCGAACTCGGCTGGCGGACCGTCCACGCCCTGTATGCCATCAGGTCAGCCTCAAATCCGCCCGCGCGGGCGCGCTACGGCGGGTAGACGATGCTGTCGCACGTCTCCCTGTTCTGCGACGGGTCGTACACGTATCCGGGCTTCGTGACGTTTTCCACGCACGCGGTCCACGTGCCGCCGCCGGTGGAGGACCAGAGAAACCGGGCCGTGCCGCTGGCCCCCGTCCGTCTCTGCCGGTGAACGATGGGGCCGACCGGCGGAGTGAGCGCGGCACCCACCGTCGCGCCTGCCACCGGGTTCCCCGCCTCGTCGCGAATCTCGACCAGTGCCAGAGCATGATACCGCGTGCCACCCGACCGGGCAGCTAACCGGATGCTGTGCACGTGCAGAGCGAGGGGTGGCTGCGGGCGGGCAATGGTGAACGCCGCCGGAGTGATTGCCCTGGCGTTGCCCGCCCCGTCCGTCACCGTGAACTCCAGATAGGCGTTGTTCGTGTCCGGCAGGTCGGCGGGCAGCAACCACTGGTAGCGACCGCTGTTCGGCAGACCGGCGGCAATCGGCGTCCACGGGCCGCCGGGGCCAGTGGTGGAGAGGGCAATGGAAACAGTGGAGGCCGCTCCGCCGGGGACTGCGCTCAGCCAGTCCACGAAGCGCACCGAGCCGGGCACAAAGGTTTCGCCGCCGCGCGGGTAAACGGGCGTGACCGAGAGCGCGGTCGGGGTGGAGGCTTCTTTGAAGAAGCGCAGGTGGTTGCGCGGGTTGAGGCCGCCGCCCTCCTCTGCCAGTATGGCAAGGTCCGGGTAGCCGTTGTGGTCGGCGTCCCCACCCACCCGCAGGGCGGAGTAGTTGCCGGGCGAGGGAGTGATGAAGGAAGTGAGCAGCGTCCAGTTGCCCGCGCCGTCGCCGCCCCACACTTTCAGGGTGCGCGCGCCAAATGTCACCACGTCGGTGAAGCCGTCCACGTTCATATCGGCCAGTTGGGTGGCGGCGCAGGTTCCGCTGGCGGGCAGGTTGCCGGTGAAGTTCTGCCAGGTGTTGCCGCCGGCCCAGACCCACACCTGCGTGCCGCCGTTGGTGGAGCAGAACGAGAGGTCGTCGCGCCCGTCGCCGTTCACGTCGCCGAGGTCCGGGCCGGGCCGGCCGAGGAACCCGGGGGGCGGCAGGTTGCCGTCGGCCAGGGCGAAGCCGCCGCTGCCGTCGCCCAGATAGACCGTGCCGGGTTCGTCCGCAGCGGCAAAATCGGGCCGGCCGTCGGCGTTCACGTCGCCAAAGATAATCTCCTCGTTCGAGTTGCCGCCAGCCGTAGCGAAACTCTGCGCCCACGTGCCGTCGCCGTGATTGAGGTAGACGTGCACCCCGTTGCAGCAGCCGAACGAGAGCGAGGCGATGTCCAGCCAGCCGTCGCTGTTGATGTCGGCGAAGTCGTTGGCGAACATGCCCCAGGTCTCGCCGTTCGTGGCAAGCCCGTCGTCCCACGCGGTCCAGTTGCGGCCGGTGCCGTCGCCCAGCGCTACTTCGATCAGTTGGTCGCCGAAGTCGTTCCCGGAGTAGTTGTGGTGCATGGCGTAGCCGGCGTCCATCAGCCCGTCGTTGTTCACATCGCCCAGCGCGATGCCGCCGTAGCCGAAGTTGCCGTTCTGGTACACGCTCCAGTTGCCGGCCCCGTCGCCGAAATAGACCATGATGCCGTGCTCCTGCGTGCCGACGTAGGGCGAGCCGTGGTCGCCAATGGAAACGATGTCCGGGTGGCCGTCGCCGTTCACGTCCCCGATTTCCAGTTCGCTGCGCCCGGCCTCCCACTGCGGCGTTTCCAGCCCGCCGGAGGATTCCACGTAGGTCAGCGTGTGGGGTAAGGCCGGCGAGCGCGGGACGCCCGGCAGGCCAGGCCGGGCAAGCAGAAGCGCGATCAGGGTGAGTGCCAGGGTGCGTTTCATGGGGAGGCTCCTTTGCGGCAGCGGACCTTCGGCGAGCGGACCTTCGGGCGGATGGAGGCAGCGGGTTCTGAGTGGATTATAGCGGATTGGGGCGGAGTAGATGTTCCCCCGAAATATTGAGAAGATGCCACCCACCGGCTGTGCGACTATTCGACCGGATAGTTTCCATTTCGGAGCCAATCGGGCTACAATAGCCGCTATCTGCCCGAGGAGATCATGGCAACAACCGGCGAGTCACTCCAGCAGAAAGCCCCATCCCCGCAGTGCGCATTTGACAGCCAACCCCATCGCAGTGCCCGTGAGCAACCAGGCAAGGAGGAAACCATCATGATCTTTGAGGGAAGCGTGAACATCCACGCCTCGCGCCAGCAGGTCTGGGAGTTCTTGACCGACGCGGAAAAGGTGACTCAGTGCGCGCCCGGGGTGGAATCGGTTGAGGTCCTTATCCCCAACGAGAAATTCCGCGCCACTGCCGCCATCGGGTTTGGGTCGGTCAAGGCCCGCTTTGTGGGTGAAGGGGAGTTTGTGGAGATGGACCCGCCGCACCGCGCCCGGCTCAAAGCTCACGGCGCCGCGCCCGGCAGCGCAGCGGATATCGACTCGGAAATGATTCTGAGCGAGGGGCCGGACGGCAGCACCGACATGAAATGGACTGCCAATGTGATGATCCTCGGCACTCTGGCCAGCCTGGCCGCGCGGCTGATGGGCAGCATCACCCACAAGCTCACCGCCGAGTTCTTCACCTGCCTCAAAAAGAGAATCGAAGCGTGAAATTCGGCCCCGTTTCACTGGCCCAGGCCGAAGGCAAAATCCTCGGCCACAACATCGCCGGCCCGGATGGACGGCGGGCGCTCCGCAAGGGCAAGCCGCTGGCCGCCGAGGACCTTGCTGCCTTGCAGGCGATGGGGCGGGCCGTGGTGTACGTGGCCGAACTGGAGCCGGGCGATGTGGACGAGGATAGCGCCGCCCGGCGCATTGCCGAGGCCGTGACCGACCCCGCCGGGCTGCGCTTCTCCGGCCCGGCCGCCGGACGCGTGAACCTGCTGGCCACCGCTCTCGGGGTGCTGCGGGTGGATACCGCCCGGCTGGCCCGCATCAACCACTTCGACGGCGTCACCCTGGCAACCCTGGCCGCGCACAGCGCCGTCCCGGCCCGCAAAATAGCCGCCACGGTCAAAATCATTCCCTATGCCGTGCCGGGGAGTGTGGTGCAGCAAGTGCAGGCCATTGCCGCCGATGGCGGCCCGCTGCTGCGGCTGGACCGGCTGCGACCCCGCCGCGTCGCTCTTCTGCTCTCCGGCTCCCCCGCGGTGCGCGAGCGCATCGAGCGCGATTTCGGGCCGCCGCTGCGGGCGCGACTGGAGGCCCTCGGCTCCACCCTGGACACGGTGGACTTTGTGCCGCTGGAGGACGAAACCGGGGAGACGACTCTGGCGGAGATGCTGCGCCGGGAGGCCGCTGCCGGCGCCGGGCTGATCTTGCTGGCCGGAGAGACCGCCATCATGGACCGCTACGACATCGCCCCGCGCGCCATCCAGCGCGCCGGAGGCGAGGTGACCTGCTTTGGCGCGCCGGTGGACCCCGGCAACCTGCTGCTGGTGGGCTACCTGGGGGACGCGGCGGTGCTGGGGGCGCCGGGCTGCGCCCGCAGTCGAAAAGTCAACGTGGTGGATTGGGTGCTGCCGCGGCTGCTAGCCGGGGACCGCCTCACCCGCGCGGACATCGTCGCGCTGGGGGCCGGGGGCCTGCTGGAAGACATCCCGGAACGGCCCATGCCGCGCTCGCGGAGTGGGCCGGATCAGCAATTCTAAATCTGAATTGGGCGGCTCGTTGCAATCGCGGTGGGTCTGCTAGTTCACGGTCATACCATGACAGACGAGAGGAGCAAACCATGAACCACCATCTGTCATTACGATTGGTGATTAGCTTAGGGCTTGTGGTGCAGTCTATGAGTGCATGCGGAGTATTTCCACCTGCTGCGACGCCCACAGCCACAACCGTGTCAACTATGACGCCCGTTCCGCCCACAGCCGTGCCAACCACCGAACCGCTCGCATCGCCAACGCCATCAGCAGAATCGGAAACACGAATTGAGATTATCGGCGTCCCGCCCGCAGGCCAGCTTTATCATTCGGTCTATCCGGGTGGTGTCACGGGTGAAGAAGACGACATCACGCTTGACGACGTGCGCTCGTATGAGCAAGCAGTCGGCAAGTCGGCAACATGGGTGTATTTCTCTCACAACTGGTATCGTGACCGGCGTTTTCCGATGGAGACTGTCACGTGGATTCGAGACTCGGGCAATGTCCCTTACCTCAGGCTGATGATGCGGAGCGATGCCGTTCAGGGCGATGCCGAGCCGACCTTCACCCTCGACCGAATCATCAACGACGACTTTGACAACGATCTTTATGCCTGGGCAAGCGACGCACGAGACTTCCGCTCGCCACTCATCGCCGAGTTTGGCACCGAGGTCAATGGCGAGTGGTTCTCGTGGAATGGGACCTGGAATGGCGGCGGCGCATTGGATGAATATGGCGACCCAAATGAATCCGACGGCCCCGAGCGGTTCCGCGATGCGTATCGGCACATCGTCGGGATCGCCCG
>CAYZNA010000245.1:0-6058 GCA_964478665.1 uncultured Anaerolineales bacterium | reverse complement strand
TTCTTCCGCTACCAGCGCGAGGCGCGGAACAGGTTTCGCGTCGCCGAGATCAAGATACAGAACCTGGCAGACATAGAGGAATTCCTGCTGCAATCCTTTGGAGACTATCGTGACTATTCGGCGGATGAGTCCGACCAGCCACGGGAGAACGCATGAAACCGCCGCCCCTGCTTCTCAGTGGAGATTCGGGCGAGCGAGATGAGGACTGCGCTTGCCCGGACAGAGCCTTTGTCCTCTCATTTGAGTCGCACTCGCCTGGCCAGAGTAACGACTGCGCCTGCCCCGACACCACCTTCGGCCTCGAGACCCTCCCCGCGCCGACCGCCGACTTCGTGTGCGCCCCCGACGTTTACACCGAAAACCTCCCACACGAATTCCGCCTGGCCTTCAGCCCCTTTGCACCCGCCGGCCCCAGCGTGCTCAACCTCCCGGCGTGGCAACGCTACCAGGACTTTGCCGGCCGGCCCCGTTCTCTCTCTGAACCCGTTGACCATCTTCTGGCTGCACAACGCCTGATCCTGCCGGCCGGTGGAAAATTGAGCACATCCGGGGCAGCGCCGGAGACCCTTACTGCGTGGCTGCACGTGACCAACGCCTGTAACCTGGACTGCCCTTACTGCTACGTGCGGAAATCATCCGCCCGGATGGATGAGGCTACCGGGCTGCGCGCGGTAGAGACGGTGTTCGCCGGGGCGCGGCAAAACGGTTTCCGGCGCGTCAAGTTCAAATATGCCGGCGGCGAAGCAACCCTGCATTTCCATCTGGTGCGCCGCCTGCACGAACGCGCCCGCTTGCTGGCTGCCGAGACCGGCCTCCAACTGCGCGAAGTAGTATTGAGCAACGGAGTCTTCCTCCGCTCGGAAATGGCGGACTGGCTGGCCGCTTCCGGCGTCAAACTCATGATCTCGCTGGACGGCGTGGGCCAGATGCACGACCAGCAGCGCCCCCGGAAGGGAGGCGGCGTCACTTTTGCCCAAATCGAACGCAACGTGGACACCCTCTTGCTGCCGCGCGGCATCCGCCCGGACGTCACCATCACCCTCACCGGCCTTAACGCCCGGGGCGCGGCCGAAGCGGTGCGCTGGGCGCTGGACCGCGATCTGCCCTTCAGCCTGAACTTCTACCGGCAAAACCCGCTCAGCCTCTCGCGGCGCGACCTGGCCCTGGAAGAGGCTGCCATTATTGAGGGGATGCGGGCTGCGTATCGGGCTGTCGAGGCCAACCTGCCGGCCTGCCCCCTGCTCAACGGCTTGCTGGACCGCGTGCAGGCGGAGGCCCACACTCACCCCTGCAGTGTCGGGCAGGGCTACGTTGTGGTCTCCCACACCGGCGCACTGGCGCAGTGCCAGATGCATCTGGGCCAGCCGGTCAGCGACCGGATTGATCGTGACACCTTTCTGCCGCTTCTCTCGCAGGGCCCGATACAAAACCTCCCGGTGGAGCAGAAGAGCGGCTGCCGTGACTGCACCTATCGTTATCGCTGCGCCGGGGGCTGTCCATTGGAGACTTTCCGAGCCACCGGGCGCTGGGATGTGCAAAGCCCCAACTGCGCTATCTACAGGGCCCTTCTGCCGGAGGCTCTCCGGATGGAGGGGCTGCGCTTAATGAAGGTGCACGGCTACCTATCGTGAATGTAAGGTCCGCGATAGGGTCCTGTAAGCAAACGGGAAGGCCGGCTGGCTTTCCCGTTTTGTTTTCCTGGGCAACTGATAGGAGATTGCTGGCGTTGGGGCCGCCTGCCCACTTGATTCTGTCAGCCCAACTGCTGTTTAAAGGGTGTATCTTCATCCATCGCATACTCACTGTCACAAAGGAGGTCAACATGTCCAGCAAGAAAAACCGGATCAAGGACTACCCATATCGCCTGCGGCCCGGTGAATCCCGGCTTGGGCCCGAGGAAGCAGAAGAGATCCTCTGGCAGTGCCCCGGCGTCAATATTGACTTGATGCACATTTTCTCACTCCCACGGCGCTCCGTTCCGGCCCGCGCTTACGCGTTCGTCAAAGTGTCAGACGTCCTGAACCGGGATGGCTGAAGGAAGTCGCCTATGTCTCCCCAGAATTGCGCTCAACCCCAATCCCCCTCAGCAGCGGGCGCAATCGGGCTGTCGTTCGATCGGTGCGAGTACCAGCCCTTGATTGTGCCCGACCGCCACTACTGGTGCTGGCCGGTATTTGGCGGTTGTCTGGACGAACTCGTCCGATTCGGTCAATGCGCGGTCCTTGTCTCCCCGCTGGGCGGGACGCATGTGCTGCACAGCGGCCAGCGTTTCTGGTCTGGGCCAATGGGGTGGTATCGGGCCGATCTCGTCAGGCAGAACTGGCAGGTAGAGTCCATCCCCTTGACCTTGACCACCCGCGACGGCGCTTCCGTTTACGCCAGGCTCTCCCTGACATGCACCGTCCGGGACGTATTCCGGGTGCTGGCGCTTGGCGAGCCGGAGGCAATCTTCTGCAAGGCCGTGGCTGACTGCGCCGCAGATGCCTGTCTGGGCCTGACGCATGATTCCCTGTATGGTCCGGCAGGACCAGCCTTGCTCAGAGAGCATATCCTGCAGCGCCTTGCCCCACGCGCTCGCTCGCTCGGCCTGCACGTGGAAGACTTGTATATTACCTACCTCCGCCCGGATGCCGGGCGCCTGCGCCTGCTCACTGAACGAGAGCAGGCTGCCGCCGAACTTGAAGTGGAGCGCCGGCGGCAGGCCTGTGAGTTGCTCAGGGCCGATACCGAGAGCAGCTTGAGCCGTAAGAAACTGGAAATGAAGGAGGCCGAGGCCATGACCGAGACCCACGTTGAACAACAGCGCGCTCGCATCGCAATTGAACGCCAGCGCGCAGAAGCCTGGGGCGAGGCGCTGAAGAACGCCATGGAATGCGCAGTGCAGTCCGGGTGGCAGGGCTACGAGCCACAGTTGCAAGCACTGGTCGACCTGATGAAGCTTCTGACTGGCGGGAGCATCCCGAGTGTGGTGAGTGTTGTGCCTGAAGCAGTGCCGCCCGGAGGAGCATCCGAAACCGCGCAGTTGTCCTTTCTCTCCCGAGAAGCGCTGCTGTTGACAAAAGATGGCTACGAAACCGTCATGTGCCCTCAGGCAGACGGTCGCACCCGGCTCGTGGCTCGGCGAGAAGGCCTGACCATCGAAATAGCCTGCGCGAAAGATCATCCAACCTCACCTCCCGTTGTAACATTCTCGACGAACGGACCCGAAAGTGCCCAAACTATTCCGGTGCTGGACTGGAATCCGGACTCCTGGCTCCGGATGGTGGTGCGGCAGGTGGAAAGCTGGATATGCGATGGGCATCGCGAGGACGTTCGGGCCGGCTGACGGGCCCTCTCCCGACGGGAGGCATAGATGGACGCTCCACATATCGAGATCACCTTCCGCCCGGATACGCCCGTCGAGACCGGTCGTTTCAACCGGCGGGGACCAATTGTACGGGTCGTCCCCGGTTACCACGCCCGCTTTGCCGCACTGGTGGCGGTGCCAGAGTACGAGACCGTTGAACCGAGGAAGGAGGGCTTTGGACACAAGGAACTGAAGGCAGAGGTCATGGCGCGGCAGGTGCAGGCCTTGCGCAGTCTGCGCGCATGCGCCGAGGAGGCCGGTCTTGACAGGCCATCGCTGCGCACTCTCAGCCTCCGTATTTCAAATCAGCCCGGCCCCGGCCTTCTGCGGCTCTGTCTGATCGGGAAGGCTTTTGCCTCCTCGCCCGATCTGGCCTCACAGCGTGCCAGCGCCCTCTGGGCAGACGTGCGCGCCTTCTTCAGTTCCGATTACCAACCGAGTCCGGCCACCCGTCAAGCAGAGTATCTGGACTGGACGGCCCACTCCTGGCTGAACACGATGCGCCACCCGGATCAACTCATTGAGGCCCGTCAGAGGGAGACCCGCCTGCCCGATCTGGCCAGCCTGTCCCCCGAGGCATCTGCCTGCGTGCTTCACCCGTTCCGCCCCAACCTGCACGCCCTGGAGAGTGTGTGGTGCGGACTGGCGCAACAGGAGGGCCGCGCCATGCTCTCGGTCACGCTGCGCGCTGCCACTCTGCATCGGAGCGAGATTTATGGTCTCGCCGATCTTGGCGAACGCGTTTCTCGGTTAACCCAGGATACCTCACCCGAAGCGCGGGCGCTGGCCACAGTTGCCGCCACCCACTATTCTGGCCTGCCCGCAAGTCTACGAGAACCCTTTATCATGCACGTGAGCGTGATGGCCGACCAGTCGGCACGCTCTGTGGCCCACGCAGTCGGCACCAGCCTGACCCCGCAAGAGGCCACAGCCGACCGGCTACCGGCAGCGTACGCCCTGTTTACTCCCTCCTCCGCAGAGTTGCCGATCGCGCGGCAGAATCTGGACCTGCTGGAAGTGGATGGATGGGGGACCTGCCTCCTGCCGGGGACCTGCCGCCGACTGAGGTGGCTGGTCTCGCCGGAGACTGCTCAAGCCGCGTTCCGCCTGCCCTTGCCTCCCAGAGGCGGGTGGCCAGGAGTGTCTTTCGTACCGATGATTGCTCCCAAAACATGATACAATGCCCCCGCTTCGCGGTTCTCTGACGCCGGTACCACCATGCTGCAGAGCGCGAACCGGAGACCCCTCATGCCAGAATCCAGCATCGAAAAAATAACCATCATCGAAGGCCCCACCCCCATCTTTGAATTCAGCCCGGAAACCTGGCTGCCTGCCATCGGCGAAGGCGCCACCATGCCCCAGATGGCCCTGTGCCGCGTGCGCACTTTCAACGGCCCGGCGCTGGTAGAGCGCTGCCGCCGGGCCTGGCGCCAGCAGCAACCCATCCACCTCGAATACCGCGACCCCGACGGCCTGACGCGTGAAGCGCAGATCGTGGCCGCCCGTAACCTGAAGGTGGACGAAGGCGATCTACTGATTTTGTGGGTGCGCTTGCTGATCGAGGACCTGGAAATAGAATTCGATTTCAGCGACGACGATGGTTTTGACGACGACTCTGACGACTTCGACGATATACCCGACCTCCCCTTTTGACCCGGAACCCTGACCTGATCCCGACCGCGGACTCCCTGTCCGCGGTTTTTGCACCCCCGGCGCCCCACCCGTGTCCCTCACCCCCGACCCTTTCCCCGGCCCGGACCCGCTGGCGCGCGCTTTCGGGACGCCGGACCCGCTGGCCACCCGCATCCGTATCCACGCCCAATACACCCAACCGCAGATAGACTTCCCGGTCTGGGTGCTCGATCAGTGGGGCTGGGGCGGGCAGGAATCCGTGCTCGATCTGGGCTGCGGCTCCGGCGCCTACCTCGCCCCGCTCGCCGCGCGCACCGCCGGCCGGCGCGTGGCCGCCGACCGCTTTATTGGCATGCTGCGCGACGTACAGCGGACGCCGGCTGCTCCCCCCCTGCTGGCCGCCGACGCTCTGGCCCTGCCCTTCCCGCCCGGCAGCTTCGACCTGGTGCTGGCCAATCACATGCTCTTTCTGGTCCCCGACCTGCCGCGCGCGCTGGCCGAGATCGCCCGCGTGCTGCGCGCGGACGGTGGGTTGCTGGCCGCCACCAACAGCGCGGCCTCCATGCCGGAACTCAAAGAGCTGCTGCGCGATGCCCGCGCCCGCGCCGGCTTCCCCGGCCCGGCGCCCGCGCCCGCAGTGGAGCAGGGCTTCTCGCTGGAAAACGGCGCCGCGTGGCTGGCCGGCCACTTTGCCAGCGTGCAGACTGCCCGGCTGGATTCCGCGCTGGTCTTCCCCGAACCGGCGCCCGCGCTGGAATTCGTCAGCAGCCTGCAAGCCCTGCGCGCCCCGCTGCTGCCGCCCGGCCTCACGTGGCCCGACCTCCTCTCCGCTGCCGCCGACCTGCTCGACGAGCACTTCCGCCGCCACCCCGACTTCCGCATCTCCAAAATCAGCGCCGTCTTTCTCGCCCGGCGGCCACTCGTCCCCGGCAACGATGAATGCTGAACGATGAGCGATGAATCCACCCGCCCCCCGGCCCGCGACACCTGACACCTGACACCCGACCACTCGACCACCCGACCACCCGACACCCGACTACCCGACTACCCGACTACCCGACCATGCGCCTGACCCCCCTC
>CAYZNA010000244.1:4168-6061 GCA_964478665.1 uncultured Anaerolineales bacterium | reverse complement strand
CAGGTTGGCCTTCTGAAATACAAAGACAATGCGCCGCCGTGGGCCGTCGAGCGGCTCGCCCTCGAACAACACCCGGCCCTCGCCCGGGCGCAGCAGCCCGGCCAGCAGTTTGAGCAGGGTGCTTTTGCCGCTGCCAGACGGCCCCACCACGCACACAAACTCCTGCTCCTGCACGGCAAAGGAGATGTGGCTGAGCGCCCGCAGGCCGCCGTTCCCGTTGGGAAAGGTGACGTTGAGGTTTTCGGCGAGCAGGATGGGGGACGGCATAGGGAAGTGATTGGAGATTGGAGATTGGTAATTAGCGATTGTCAGTTGCCGGCAGCTAACCGCCGCTTCAGGGTTCTGCAAACTGGTTCGTGTAGGCCCTGTCCAGTTCCAGCGGCGCCGTGAGCAGGCCCATGCCCAACAGCACTTGCTGCATGTTGTCCCACGCCTGGGGGTCAGAGTAGCCGGGCCGGTCGGTGCGCCACATGGCGATCGAGGCCTCCAGCACCTGGCGCTGCACGTCGAGGGTGGCCTGGTCGGCGGTCGCCAGGTTTTCCACAAACTTCCTCGAGATTTCCAGCGCCAGCTCCGGCTGCGCGATGGCATCGTTCAGCCCGCGCAGGGTGGCCCGCACCATGCGCCGCACCAGGTCGGGATTCTCGGCGATGGTCTTTTCGTTGGTGAGCATGCCATTGGAGGCCAGCCGGGCGTAGTCCGCCACGCGGATCACGTTTACCTGATGGCCCTGCGCGGCGAGCTGGATCGGCTCGTTGTTGGCGTAGCCCACTACCGCCTGCTCCTGGTCGGTGCTGAGGGCCTCCACCTGGTTGAAGCCGATGCTATCCAGGGTGACCTGATCGTCCCTCAGCCCGGCGCTGCGCAACAAGGCCTCATAACCCACGTAGGAGGCGCCGGACAGCTCGGGGATACCCACCTTGCGCCCGGCCAGATCGGCCGGCTTTGCGATGCCGCTGCTTTGTTTGGCAACCACGGCAATCGGGTAGTCCTGAAACCAGGCCATCACGTACACCACCGGGAGCTGCTGGGCGCGCGCCAGCAAGACTTGCTCGCCGGAGACCAGCGCGAAGGGCAACTCGCCGGCGCCGACCAGCGCCACGCCGGCGGTCTCAGACTTATAATCAAACTCAAGTTCCAGCCCCTCGGCGGCGTAGTAGCCTTTCTCGGCCGCGATGTAGAACGGGGCATACTGCACGTTGGGGATGTAGCCCATCGGCAGCCGGATGTGGGTCAACGGGCCGGGGGTACGGGTGGGGGTGGCGACGCAGGCCGCCAGCAGCAGCGAGCACAGTAAGAGGAAATTTGTTCGACGCATGGGGTCTCCGGGGGAGGGGTCAGGTGGGAGGGGTCAGGTGGGGAGGGGTCAGGTGAGAGGTGTCAGGGGTCAGGTGGGGAGGGGTCAGGGGTCAGGGGAGAGGCGGCAGGGGAGAGGTGTCAGGGGAGAGGTGTCAGGCGTCAGGTGGCGGGCGGGGAGGAGGGCAGGGGTCAGCGGCGCCAGGCCAGCCAGGCGCGCTCGGCCAGCGAGACCAGCCCGTACAGGGCCAGGGCCAGGGCCACGAGGGCGAAGATGGCGACGAACACCAGCGCAGTATCGTACTGGCCGCGGGCGACGTTGATGAGAAACCCCAGCCCCTGATTGGCGCCCACGAACTCGCCCACTACCGCCCCGATCACCGAGAGGGTGGCGCCAATCTTCAGGCCGCCCAGCAGCACCGGCAGGGCGGCCGGCACTTCCAGCAGGGTAAAGGTCTGCCACGGGGTGGCCCGCAGCGAGCGCAGCATGTCGCGCAAATCGCCCTCCACCGAGCGCAGCCCCACGACCACGTTCACCAGCACCGGGAAGAACACGATCAGGCCGCAGATCAGCACTTTGGAAAGCTCGCCCGGCCC
>CAYZNA010000244.1:0-4158 GCA_964478665.1 uncultured Anaerolineales bacterium | reverse complement strand
CCACCACCGGCACCGCCTGGGAGGCGACAATGTACGGGGAGAGCAGCTTCTCTGCCGTGCGGGAGCGGGCCAGCGCGTAGCCCAGCAGAGAGGCCACCCCGACCCCCAACCCCAGCCCGGCCAGCACCTCTCGCAGGGTGACAAGCGTGTGCCGCAGCAGGCTGCCATCCGCCGCCGCCCGCAGGAAGCGGTCCCAGACCGCGCCCGGCGGGGGCAGGATGAAGGGCTGGTAACCGCCCACGCGCAGGATCAGCAGCCAGAGGCCTATCCCGGCCAACAGGGAGGCCGGCAGCAGCCACAATCGCCAGCGGATCAGCCCGCCGGGTCGCAGCGGGCCGGGTCGGGGCGTCCGCACGCCTTCAGCAGTGGAGATCAAAGCCATGTTTTGCCTCAGTTTCTCGAACATCGCCGGCAGACGAAAAAATCCCGAAGTCAGGGACTTCGGGACAGGGCAAGGCTTCGCCACGGCGCGCGCCGGGCCGGCCGCGTCACCAAACGAAGACCCCGAAGCCAATCTGGGTCTTCGGGGTACGCGAACAAGCTCGGGCGCACGTCCCACAGAGGGACACGCCGCTTGCTTTACCTTCTTTCATCCGGACTATACCGTCGGCCCCGGATTCGCACCGGGTCCTGCTCCGCTTGCGCGGTGCTCGCGGGCTGGGGTGCACAGGCACCCTTACCGCCGATCGGGAATTGAACCGTCGCCAGTGGCCACGGCCTCACCCTGCCCCGAAGGTCAACTTATTCAGTTGCTGCCATTATAGCCACCCTGCCGGGCCGCGTCAATGGAAGTTTGTCCAGATTTTGGGGTAGCGTTACACATTCAGCTCCTGCATGTCGCCGGTGGTCATAAAAACCACCCGTTCGGAAACGTTGGTCACCCGGTCGCCGATGCGCTCCAGATTGTGCGCGCTCCACAGCAGATAGGTGGCGAGGGCCACCGTGGTGGGGTCCTTGACCATGATTTCCAGCAGTTCGTCGAAGATGGCTTTGTACAGGTGGTCAATCTCGTTGTCTTCCTCGGCGATCACGCGCGCGGCGGTGGCGTCGCGGTGGAGGAAGGCATCCAGGCTGCGGCGCAACATGCTGCGGGTCAGGTCGGCCATGCGCGGGATGTCAATCAGCGGCTTGACCAGCGGGGCATCGCCCATGCGCACCACGGTTTTGGCTATGCCGGTGGCGTGATCGGCCATGCGCTCCATGTCCACCACAATGTTCATCACCGCGATCACGCTGCGCAGGTCGCGGGCGGCCGGCTGCTGAGTGGCAATCAGCACCAGGCAGGCCTCCTCAATGCGGAAGCGCAGGTCGTTGATGAGCACATCGTCGTTGATCACCTGCCGCGCGAGGGTCTGATCTTTGTTCTTGAGCGACTCCACCGCGCGGGCGATGGCAGCGTCTACCAGATCGCCCATGCGCAGCAGGTCATCGCGGATTTCGCCGAACTCCCGGTCGTAGGTGGCGCGCGGGTTGGGGGCATTCATGGGGGCGTCCTTTCCCTCAGCCGAGCCGGCCGGACACGTAGTCTTCGGTCCGCTGTTGCGCCGGCCGGGTGAAAATCTTGCCGGTCTGGTCAAACTCCACCAGTTCGCCCAGCCAGAACATGCCGGTCTGTTCGGAAACGCGGGCGGCCTGCTGCATGTTGTGGGTGACAATGAGAATGGTGTAGTTCTCGCGCAGTTGCCGCATCAACTCCTCGATTTTGAGGGTGGCGATCGGGTCCAGCGCCGAGCACGGCTCGTCCATCAGAATCACTTCCGGCGCCACCGCCAGCACGCGGGCAATGCACAACCGCTGCTGCTGCCCGAGCGACAGGCCGAGCGCGTCGCCGCGCAGGTGGTCCTTCACCTCGTCCCACAGCGCCGCGGCGCGCAGCGAGCTTTCGACCAGGTCAGCCAGCGCGGATTTGCCGTCGCGCGCCAGCCCCAGCACGCGCGGGCCGAAGGCCACGTTGTCGAACACCGGCTGCGGAAAGGGGTCAGGCTTCTGGAATACCATCCCCACCCGGCGGCGCAGGTTGGCCAGGTTCATGCCGGGGGCGTAGATGTCCTGCCCGTCGAGTGTCACCGTGCCCTCCACCCGTGTGGCCGGGATGGTGTCATTCATGCGGTTGAGGCAGCGCAGAAAGGTGGACTTGCCGCAGCCGGACGGCCCGATGAGGGCGGTGATCTCCCGCTCCGGCACCTGCATGCTGATGTTGCTCAGGGCGCGGTTCGGCCCGTAGTAGAAGTTAAGGTCCCTGACCTCTATTTTGGCCGGCATGGCTTTGATTGTACCTCACATCGGCGCGCCGGGCCGAGGAAATCAGAACGTTAGTTGCACCCCGGCTCATCAGGGCTGGACAGCCATACGGCTTTGCCGTATAATGCCAGCATGGAGTTCGCGGAGGAAATCAAACATGTCTGAGCGCAACATTGGTCTAGAAACCCTGGAAGGCATCCGTGAGATTAAGGCCTACAAAGTGGGCCAGCAGGTCTTGCGAACCCATGAGCTGAAGCGCCCGGCCCCACCCCAGAGTATCCGGGCCAGACTCCAGCTATCGCAAGCGGCGTTTGCGGGCTTGATGGGGGTGAGTCTGCGAACCGTTCAAGATTGGGAACAAGGGCGCCGCAAACCCAGTGGGCCAGCGGAGGCCCTCTTGCGGATTGCCGAGCAACACCCTGAGGTATTCGTGCAGCTAGTGTGAGGTAGCCTCACATCGGAGCGCCGGGCCGAGGAAGTCGGAGCTGCCCACCGGGTGAGTTCGCCCCGAAGCCGGGAACTGATGGCGGCCCAACCCATTTCCGGCTACAATATAGCCAGAATGCAATATGACATCATCCTGTCCCCCGAAGCCGTTGATGATCTGCGTAGCCTGAAAGCGAATATTCGCGCCGCCGCCCGGGATGCGATTGAAGCACACCTGCGGCACGAGCCAACGAAAACCAGTAGAAGCCGCATCAAACGCCTGCGTGGGTTGTCTCGCCCACAGTATAGGCTACGCGCGGGAGACGTACGCGTCTTCTACGATGTGGCCGGAAACACCGTTGAAGTTCTGGCGATCATTCCGAAGGATGAAGCAATCAGGTGGCTTGAGAAAGCGGGTGAATTTCATGAAGACAGTAGCCCTGAATGAAGTCAAGGACAACTTGTCCGGGTTTTTGCGTCTGGCCGAGAAGGAAGAAATCATCATAACGCGGCACGGCAAGCCGGCCGGTATTTTGATTGGTTTTGCTTCGGAAGATGAGTGGTTTGAGTACCGACTCGAACACGACCCGCGCTTTCTCCAGCGCATCGAACGCGCACGGCAGAACCTGCGCGCGGGACGGGGAGTCACACTCGAAGACGTTGAGATATAGAGCGTTGGATCACGGCCACTACTGCTTGACTTCTGAATGAAGTGAGCATAGACTGTCAACGTGGCGGTGAGGTGCGATAACGCTGCAAGCCGCTATGATCGGTTTTCAACCCGCAGTCTGTTCCTTCTTGTCGGTAGGAGCAATTCTATGCAGAAGCCGACTGATCCAAACGATTACGAGCTACGCGACGAATATGATCTGTCAAAGATGACAGCCGTGGCGAAAGGCAGATATGCGCCTGAACGGCGGACGGGGAAGAACGTGGTTTTACTTGCGCCAGACGTGGTACAGGTATTCCCGACAGATGAGGCGGTGAACGAAGCCCTACGGCTTGTCATGCAGATTGTGAGGATTACGGAGAAATACAGCACGGAGCCAGCGCCCGCATCCTGACGTTGCTCAGAGCGCCGTAGCAGAAGTTGAGGTTCTTGACCTCGATTCTGGCCGGCATGGCTTTGATTGTACCTCAAGCGGGCCAGCAGGTCTTGCGAACCCATAAACGGAGGCGTCCGGCTCCGCCCCAAAGCATCCGAGCCAAAGAGCCGATTATGGCCCTCAGCGGGCAGCCTGCGGGACGTTTTCAACTGAAATGAAACACACCCATGTGGGTTCTGAAATGAGGTGAAACATGAACGTGGTCACAGTTAATGAGGCAAAGCGCAACCTCGACTTGCTGATTGCAAAGGTTGTTTCTGGTGCTGAACCGACCATTATCACCACGGATACAGGTCGGCAGATCGTTCTCTTACCCTTAGACCAGTTCAGCGCATGGCAAGAAACGGCCTATCTCTTGTCTAACCCAGCCAATGCGGCTCATCTT
>CAYZNA010000243.1:2248-6061 GCA_964478665.1 uncultured Anaerolineales bacterium | reverse complement strand
CCGAGGCTTCACAGGGCCGGTCCCTCCGCCTCTCTGGATAAGAGTGTTTCCAGATGATCGGTTGTCGGATGGAATGGTAGCAAAAACAGGCCCGCCGGTCAAGCAGCAGAGTGCACAGATTCGGGCGGCGGAATTCTGGGCACTTTGCCGGCGCGGGGCGCGCCCCCCGGCCCCCGATTCCGGGGCCGTAGCCGGGGCATCCCCATGCCCCGGTTTCGCACGGCAGCGGCATGGGGATGCCGCTGCTACGGACGGCGCGGGCGCAAGGTTCAGGTGGGCTGGAGCAAGCGCAGCGCCTTGAGCGCCAGTTGGGCGGCCAGCCGAATCTCGGGGTTGGAGAGGTCCAGCCCCAGCTCGGCGATGCGGTCCATGCGGTAGAGCAGCGTGTTGCGGTGCAGGTAAAGCGCCCCGGCGGTCTGCGAGAGGTTGCCGTGGTGCTTGAAGAAGGCGGCCAGGGTGACGAGCAGGTCGGCGCTGCCCTCGTATTCCAGCAGCGGGCCGAGCGTGTCGCGGGTGAAGGCGGCCAGCTCGGGGTGGCCTTCCAGTTGCAGCAGCAGGCGGTAGACCGACAGATCGGCAAAATAGAGCGGCGCTTCGCTCTCCAGCCGGCGGGCGATGGCAAGGGCCTGCTCGGCTTCGCGGAAGGCGGCGCGCCAGCCGGCGAGGTCGGCGGCCGGGCGGCCCACGCCGGCGAAGGCGCGGGCCCGGGGGTACTCCTGGCCGAGGGCAGCCAGGGCAGCGCGGGCCAGACGCATGGCGTTTGCGGCCGCCGGGCCGGCCGGGGCGCCGCCGGCCGGGGGACCGCTCTCTTCGCAGGCCGCCAGAATCAAGTCGCCGTGCGGGCGCACCAGCGCCAGCGGTGCAAGGCCCAGGCGGGCAACTTCGCCGTTGACGGCGGTCTCCAGCCGGCGCAGGGATACCCCGGCTCCCGCCCCCCAGGCCCACAGCACAAGGGCGTGCGGCCGGTCGGGGTCCTGACCCACCCGGTCGGCCCAGGCCCAGGCCTCGGCCTCGGAAAGCGCGCCCTGCAGCAGGGCATCCACAAAGCCGCCCCGCAGGCGTTTGGTGGTCTCGCTGACGGCCTTGGCGCGAGCCATCTCCAGGGCGCAGGCGGCCGCTCCCTGCTCGGCCACCAGCCAGTCGAGGGCATCCAGCTCTCCCGCCAGCGCGACCACCGACAGGTAGCCGCGCGCCATGCCCTTGACCACCACCGGGCAAATCACCCGCGCCAGCTCGCCAGGCAGCGTCTGGACCTGCGGCCCGGAGGCCCGCTTGCGGTCGCGCAGATCACCGGGGAGGTGGGCATGGTCGGCCAGCCAGGCCAGAATCTCCGGCCATGCCCCGGCAAGGGCCGGGGCCAGGGCATGGGCCAGCGGGGCCAGGCGCTTGTCGTGTACGACGACGCTGTGGCCGGTCAAGTCCAGCATGGTGCGAGTCATGGCCGGCAAACCGCCGCCCTCCAGGGCATGGCGGGCCAGGTCGCGCTGCACCTGAGCCGCGTGGCCGGTGAGGTAAGCTTCGCGGTCCATCAGCAGGCGCAGGGCGGACTGCTGCACGGCGCGCAGCGCGGTCCCCGGCGGCAGGGCGAGGACCAGCAACCCCGGCGGCCACGGCATGGCGGCCAGTTCGGCCGCGGGGCCGGCGATCCCCACGCCCACCACTCCCGTCGCCTGCCAGCGGGCGGACAGGGCCGGGGGAGGCGGATCGGCGGCCAGGGCCACATCCCCGGCCGCGAGGGGGACCGCCTCCCCGGACAGGGCAACCCACTTGACCGGCCGGGTGCGCTCCCCGGCCCCGGTCACGATCTCGCAGCCGGGCGGGAAGGTAAGGCGAATCAGCTCCCCGGCGGTCAGTTCGCCGGCATCGGCGGCCACGGTCATCGCACAAACGGCTCGACGAAATCGAGATACCCCTGCCGCCCCAGCTTCCGACTCCAGATTTCGATGGATTTGCGGATGCGCTTCAGGCACAGCAGGATTTCGGGCAGGGTTTTCATCGGCAGTTGGCAAGCCTGCCCGGACTCGGTTTCCGCCGCGGTCCGTCCCGGTCGCCAGTCACACATCGCTCTGGCGGCTCGCACCACCTCGCCGGCCAGCCCGGCCGGCGGCGCGAGGGCGGAGGCGCGCCCCTTCGCTTCGGCGTTGTACAGCCGGATCAGCCACTCGACGCCGCTCAGGGCATCGGCGTCCAGCATCTCGGGATGCTCGCGGTAGACGCCGGCAATGGCGAATTCGAGGTTTTGCAGAACGTCCTCATACTTCTCTTCGAACTTCATCGGAAACCTCCCCAAACCTCCCCATTGTGACTGGTAAAGCCTGATTCTACCGCAGAGCGCGCAGAGAGCGCCAGGTGCTGGAGCAGGCTTCCGGTCGGGGCGGGGTTACCCCGGCCCGTACCCCGCCCGTACCCCGCCCGTACTGGCCGCCGGCGACGAGCGTGATCTCGCGCCGGTCATAGTTGCGACAGCACGCCAGCCGCCAGGGTCTCCAGCCCGTCGAGGTCGTCGAGGTCCAGCCACTGCAGCATCGCTTCGCGTGCCCCAGGCCGGCCTCCCCCAGGCGGCCCAACTGATCCACCACTTCTGAGGCGACGCCCACAATCAGGCCGCGCTGGCGCAGTTCGCCGGCGGGTCGCCCGCGCGCGGATAGCTTGCGGGCCACTTCGGCCTCATCGCGCCCGAAGACGAGGCCGGTCACACCGCACCTGTGGTGGGTGCAGGTGTCATGGAGCGGCGCACGTCGCCGGGGCGGCAACCGGCGGCCTCGGTCAGCGCGTCCAGCCGGGCAGCGCGCTCCCGGAAGCCATTCGGGGTGAGGAACATGGCGTTCCACTCGTTGGCGAAGCGGGCCGCCAGGGGCACTTCGTGCGCCGGGGGCCGTTGCCGCCAATCGCCGGGGCGAGCGGCGGGCCGCCGGGGCCGTAGCCGGGGCATCCCCATGCCCCGGTCGGGGCAGCAGCACGGCCTCCCGCAGCCGGTAATGCTTCCCCGCCAGGGTAACCGGTCCCCGCCCGCGCAGCAGGGCGGTGATCACCTCCACTGCCTCCGCCAGGCGATCCACGCGCGCGGGCAGCTCCAGCAAATCAAATCCGAACAGCTCGTGCTCGCGGGCCTGCCAGCCGGCCCCCACCCCCAGGTGCATCCGCCCGCCGGAAAGGTCGTCCAACTGAGCAGCCATGCGCGCCAGGAAAACCGGGTGCCGGAAGGAGACCGGCGAGACCAGTTGGCCGAACTGAATGCGGCGGGTGTGGTCCGCCAGCCAGGTGAGCGAGAGCCACAGTTCCAGCGAGTCGAGGTCGGGCGGGCCGGCATTGGTGAAGTGGTCGGAGCGGTACAGGCCGGCGAAGCCCGGCGCTTCCACGGCGCGGACGATGCGCCGGGGCGTGCCAGCGCGGCCAGTTCAGGCCGTTCTGGCCTTCGATCATGATGGCGAGTTCCATGAAAAGCCTCCTCCGGGGTGGGCGCGCACGGCGCGCGAGCCTGGATGGTGAGGGGGGGATAGTAGCCCAGGGGAAAGGAAATGGCAAATGCGCGACGCTCCCCTTCGGTTTCGAGCGGCGCGCGGGGCCCACTTGCGCTCGGTTGCGAAAGTGTGTATAGTACTGGCGTGCTAGAGTGTCGGTCGAAGCAGACAAAACCAACCAATATCGTCGCCATTTCTGCCGACCTTCCTGGCCGGCGCAGTGCACTCAAGGAGGGAGACCATGAAAGTTAGAAAACAGTGGCTTCAACGCACGGCAGGCGTCCTTGCGCTATTCAGCCTGCTGCTCGCGGCTTCGGGTGGCGTTGCCTTCGCCGGCTCCGGTGCAGACGGC
>CAYZNA010000243.1:795-2238 GCA_964478665.1 uncultured Anaerolineales bacterium | reverse complement strand
TCCGGCCAGCAGGGAACGGCGCCGCTGGACCTGGTACCCGACGGCGGGTTTGAGAACGGTCCGCCGCCGAACTCCAACTGGACCGAACTCAAGACCACATCGTGCGAATGGATCAGCGACCCCAGCGGCGCGTGGGGCATTCCGGCGCACTCTGGCACGTACGCTTTCTGGGCCGGCGGCTACTGCAGCACCCCGAACAGCGACATCGTGTTCCAGCAAGTGACCGTTCCGACCGACGACCCAACCCTGTTCTTCTTCGCCAACTACTATCGGGTGGACGCTGACGATCCGCCAGCGCGCGACTTCTTCTACGTGATCGTCAACACTACCCGGGTGAAGACAGTGGAGATGTCGCAGGCCAATAACTCCTACCCGAACTGGATGCTGGAGCAGATTGATCTGTCGGCCTACGCCGGACAGACGATCAAGCTGCGCTTCCTGGGGTGGAGCCGCGGCCAGTACACCGGCAACGTGTTGCTGGACGACATCGGCTTTGGCGAGCCGCCCCCGCCCCCGGAACCGCCCGCCAACGACGATTTCGACACCCCGGTCGGGGTTGCCGGCCTGCCGGCCACCGAGACCGAGGACACCACCGCCGCCACCGTCGCCCCGGACGATCCGCTGTTTAGCTGCGCCGGCACGCCCAAGACCGGACGCGCCACCGTGTGGTTCGCCTATACACCCGGCAGCGACATGGTTTTGCACGCAGACACCAACACTACCAGCTACGATACCATCCTGGGCGTGTGGACCGGGACCCGCGGCAGCCTGGTAGAGGAGGCCTGCGACGACGACGGAGGCGATGGCCTGCAGTCTTCACTGGAGGCCAACCTGACCGGCGGGGTCACCTACTACATCGAAGTGGCCGAATACGGCAGCGGCCTGGGCGCCGACAGCAAGGGAGCCGGCGCACCGGCGGTGGGCGGCAGTCTGGTGCTGAATCTCTCCGAGTTCGAGCCGCCTCCGCCGCTTACCAACGACGACTTCGACACCCCGTACGTGGTAACCGGCCTGCCGGACACCGTGAACGAGGATACCACTACCGCCACCACCGCCCCTGACGATCCGCTGTTTACCTGCGCCGGCACGCCCAAGAATGGCCTGGCAACGGTCTGGTTCGCCTACACCCCCACGAGCGACATGGTGCTGCACGCCGACACCAATGGCACCAGCTACGATACTATCCTGGGCGTGTGGACCGGGACCCGCGGCAGCCTGGTGGAGGAGGCCTGTGACGACGACGGGGGCGATGGCCTCCAGTCTTCGCTGGATGCCAACCTGACCGGCGGGGTCACCTACTACATCGAGGTGGCCCAATACGGCAGCGGCCTGGGCGCCGACCGCAAGGGGGCCGGCGCGCCGGCGGTGGGCGGGAGCATGGTGCTGAACCTGAGCGTCGCCCCGTAACACCCGACCTGCTTCGACGCGCACCAGAGCACAGAG
>CAYZNA010000243.1:0-785 GCA_964478665.1 uncultured Anaerolineales bacterium | reverse complement strand
TTCTCTTTCCAACCTTGCCTCACCCCCCTGCCCCCCTCTCCCGAAACGAAGGTCCCCGTTTCGGAAGAGGGGGGAGGCCCCGAAAACAGCGGCGACTCACACGAAGCGGCGAAAGACGTGGTTGGCCAGTAGCCGCCCGCGCCGGGTGAGGCGCGCGCCCGCCGCATCCCACGAAATCAGCCCCAGCTCGCGCAGTTCGCCCAGCTCGCGGCCGTAGCGCTCTCCCGGATCCACCCCGAACCTGGCCCGGAAAGCCGCGGCCTGCACCCCCTCCTGCACCAGGCGAAAGCCGAGCATCATGGTCTCGTCCATTTCGGTCTCCCGGTCCAGCGGGGTTTTCTCGGCGGTCGCCGGTGAAAAGGGAAAGGGCTGCCCCCCACCCTGCCCCATGCGTTCGATGTAAGCGCGCGGGGAGAGCACGTTGGCATAGCGCCAACCCTGCGCGCAGCCGTGGGCACCAGCGCCCAACCCCAAGTAGGGCAGGTTGCGCCAGTATTGCAGGTTGTGCCGGCAGGCGTACCTGCCCTCGCCTTCCGTTTCCTTCCCGGATGCCCGCGCCCAATTGGAGATCTCGTACTGCAGGTAGCCGTGAGCTTCGAGCGCATCGCTGGCCCACTCGTACATATCGGCGGCCAGGTCGGGGTCGGGCAGGGGTAACAGGCCACGGCCCACCCGGGCCTGCATCGGGGTGCCGTGCTCAAGGGTGAGGGCGTACAGCGAAAGGTGCTCCGGGGCCAGCCCCCGATAGCAACAATCGGGGGCCAGCCCCCGATAGCAACAATCGG
>CAYZNA010000242.1:4217-6083 GCA_964478665.1 uncultured Anaerolineales bacterium | reverse complement strand
GGCGCGGCAAGCCGTACTCGAACAGATGGCAACACAAGAATGTTAGTGACATTAGACTCTACCCCCACCTTTTATCCCGCCCCGCGCCGGGAAACCATTCAGATTCACCTGCCCGGCGACCTCACTCTGGAAGGACCGCGCGGCGCCGCGCTGGGTGACTTTTTGCACGCCGCCTGCGACCGGCCGGCAGAAGGCCGCGGCGGCCCGCCGGTGGTGGCCGGGATTGTGAACGGCGTGCTGCGCGAACTGCCCACCGCCGTCCAGCGCGAGGCCGACGTGCGACCGGTGACGATGGGCGACGAAGACGGCATGCGCATTTACCGCCGCTCGCTGACCTTTCTGCTGGCCGCCGCCGCCGAACGCCTGTTCCCCGAGGCGAAGGTCACCATTGACCACTCCATCTCCGCCGGCGGATACCACTGCCAGGTCAGCGGACGGGGGCCGTTTTCGCCCGGCGAGCTGGCCCGCCTGCAGGAGCGCATGGCCGCGTGGGTGGCCGCGGACGCCCCGATTGTCAAGGAGCATGCTCCGCTGGACGAGGCGATTCGCTACTTTCAGTCGCGCGGGCACACCGACAAAGTTCGACTGCTCTCCTATCGCCCCAAAGACTATCTGGTGCTCTACCGGCTGGATGGCTACCGGGACTACCATCAGGGCTACATGGTGCCCAGCGCCGGCTATATTCGCTGGTTCAGCCTGGCGCCGGTGAACGGCGGCTTCACCTTGCGCTTTCCCAGCCAGAGCCACCCCACCGAACTGCAACCGCCGGTGGAATATCCCGCACTGCTGGCTACCTTCCGCGAATACGGCGATTGGCTGGAGCGGCTGGGGATCGCCGGGGTGGGCACACTGAACGATGCCGTTGCCAGCGGGCGCATCCAGGAGGTGATTCTGGTGGCGGAGGCCTTCCACGAGCGAGGCATTGCCCGCATTGCCGAGCAGATCGCAGCCGCTGCCGGGCGCATCCGGCTGGTGCTGATCGCCGGGCCGTCTTCCTCCGGCAAGACCACCTTTGCCAAACGCCTGACGGTGCAGTTGCTGGCCCACGGCCTGCAACCCTTCGCCCTGGAACTGGACAACTACTTCGTGGATCGGGAGCACACGCCGCACGACGAGCACGGCCAACACGACTACGAAACCATTGAGGCCATCAACCGGATGCGCCTCAACCGCGACTTGCTGGACCTGATGGCCGGCCGCGACGTCACCCTGCCCCGCTATAACTTCCAGACCGGCGCCGGGGAGGTGGGCGAGACCGTGCGCCTGCACCTGGACCAGATCATCATTCTGGAGGGCATCCACGGCCTCAACCCGGCGCTGCTGGCCGACTTGCCCGGCGGGCAGATCTTCCGGGTGTATGTCTCGGCCCTCACCCAGCTTAACCTGGACCGCTACAACCGGATTTCTACCACCGATACCCGGCTGGTGCGCCGCATTGTGCGCGACGCTGCCCGGCGCGGTTACAACGCCGCCGAGACGCTGCGCCGCTGGGCTTCGGTGCGGCGCGGGGAAAAAGAGTACATCTTCCCGTATCAGGAAAACTCGGACGTGATCTTCAACTCGGCGCTGGTGTACGAACTTTCGGTGCTGCGCCCTCTGGCCGATCCGCTGCTGCGGCAGGTGCCGGCCGGCAGCGACGAGGCCATCGAGGCCCGTCGCCTGCTGTCGTTGCTGGAGTGGTTCCTGCCCTGCGACCCCGACCCGATTCCGGACGACTCGCTGCTACGGGAATTTGTGGGCGGCTCCAACCTGGTCAACTTCAGGCTGTGGAGGGTATAATCAAAATCCATCCGTGGCCCCTCCCATCCGTGGTGGGAACACATGCCGGGGGAAGACAGACCATCCGTGGCCCCTCCCATCCGTGGG
>CAYZNA010000242.1:0-4117 GCA_964478665.1 uncultured Anaerolineales bacterium | reverse complement strand
GGGAAGACAGACCATCCGTGGCCCCTCCCATCCGTGGGAACACATGCCGGGGGAAGACAGACCATCCGTGGCCCCTCCCATCCGTGGGAACACATGCGGGCAAGCGCGCACGGACCCTGGTACAGCGTAGCAGGAGGACCTATGAGCAAACCCGTTAGCTTTATTGCCGGAGCGATGTGTGGCGCCGTGATCGGCGCGGTGGCTGCGCTACTGCTCACCCCGGAATCCGGCCAGGACTTGCAGGAACGCGCCCGCGAGCGGGTGGAGGGCGTGCTGAGCGAGGCCCGCCAGGCGGCCGAAGAGCGCCGAGCGGAGATGGAAGCGCAACTGGCAAAGTTGCGCGCCCCCCGCGCAGCGGCGGACTGATCGCGCCGGGCGAAGCCCGGCCACAGCCCTTCTTCAGCGCACCGGAACCAACTGGCAGCCCACGCCGGGGATTTCCGGGTGGGGATCTGGATCAATCGAACTCTAAACTCAAGTGAGGAGCGAATCCGAATGTCTGATCCTCTACCGATAGATGCCGCCCACCTCACCCATTTCCTGGTCGGGCTGCTGAACACCCCCAGCCCGACCGGTTTCACCGAGCGGGCCATGGCCTACGTTGCCGCCGAGCTGCAGAAGTACCCCGTCGCGGTGCGCCAGACGGTCAAGGGCGGGCTGGCGGCCGAATGGGCCGGCGCCTCGGCCAGCGCCCCGCGCGCCCTCACCGCTCATGCCGACACCCTGGGCGCCATGGCCAAGGAGATCAAGAGCAGCGGCCGGCTGCGCATGTCTCGCATTGGCGGCTTTTCATGGAACACGGTGGAGGGCGAGGGGGTGACCGTTTTCACCGCCGCCGGGCGCGAGCTGCGTGGCAGCATTCTGCTGGAGAAGGCCTCCAGCCACATCCACGGGGCCGAGGTCGGCGACCTCAAGCGGAGCGATGACAACATGGAGGTCCGGTTGGACGAGCGGGTAACCTGCGCCGAAGACACGCAGGCCCTGGGCGTTGAGGTGGGCGACTTTATCGCGTTTGACCCGCGCGTGGAGACCGGGCCGGCCGGCTACATCCGCTCACGCCACCTTGACGACAAGGCCGCGGTGGCCTGCGTGATCGCGGCTCTCAAGGCCATGAGCGAGGCCGGGATACGGCCGGCGCAGCGCACCACGCTGCACTTCAGCAACTACGAGGAAGTGGGCCACGGCGCGGCCTCCGGCTTTCCGCCCGACATTGTGGAACTGCTCGCGGTGGACATGGCCGCGGTGGGCGAGGGCCAGGCCTCCGACGAGTTCAGCGCCGACATCTGCGTGAAAGACTCCGGCGGCCCGTACCACATCGAGATGCGCCGCAAGCTGGTATCGCTGGCGCAGGCAGCCGGCATCCCGTACAGGCTGGATATTTACCCGTACTACGGCTCCGACGGCGAGGCCTACTGGCGGGCCGGGGGCGACGTGCGGGTTGGGCTGATCGGACCGGGGGTAGACGCCTCGCACAACTACGAGCGCACCCACATCGACTCGCTGGTGCACACCGCGCAACTGATTGCGCAGTACCTGCGAGCGGAGTAAGCCGCTCTCCGAACAACCCGTGGAGGGCGCACCCCCGTGCGCCCGGCCCCGTGCGCCCCGGCCTGCCGGTCATCGGGACGCAGGTTGCGGCTATCCCTGCCACCTCACGGTGAACGTGGCCCCCTGCCCGGGCTGACTGCCGGCCTCGATGCCCCCGCCGTGGCCCTCGGCGATGCTGCCGGCGATAGCCAGCCCCAGCCCGGCGCCGCCCCGGCTGCGGCTGCGGGACCGCTCTCCGAACTTTTCCCCGGCAGGGGACCCGGTCCGGGCCGGGGTTCCGGCCGCCCCGGCCGGAGCGGCTTCCCCCGGGGAAGCCGTTCCCCGCCCCCCGAGCGGCGTCCCGCTCCCCATCCAGGGGACTCTGCCCGGCCTCGGCCCGGCCCCGGATTTCGCCGGCCAGCCGTGGATCAATAGCGATGCGCCCCTCAGCCTGGCCGGGTTGCGGGGCAAGGTAGCGCTGGTCGAGTTCTGGGCTTCTGGTTGAGTTAACTGCCAGCGCGGGATTCAGCGCAGCAGGTTGACCCGGTATATTTGCCGGGGCCGGCCGCCAAACTTGAACTTGTAATCTTCGTCCCCGCGCATGAAGTCAAGCTCGCGCCGGCCGTGCTCGATGGCCCACTGGATCAGATAGCTGAGCAGCACCCAGCCGGAGGAAAGATAGTTGTACGCGGGGTCCAGCGCCGAGTTGTAAATCCACAGCCGGTTGCCGTAATCAAAGTTGAGGTAGCCGGCGGCCGGCTGTCCCTCGACCGTGAGGAAGGCCATCTGTAGCCAACCGTGCTCGTGCGCCGCCCGCACCGAGTCGTGAAACTGGCTGCGCATGGTCTCGGTGAGAAACCGGGCCTTGGCCGGGTCGTGAGCCATCATCTCCATGAAGCGGCCAATCTCGGCCTCGATGTCGGCTGGCGGCCCGACGATGTGCCATGCGATGGGCGGGTTGTTGGCTTCTGCCCGGCGCAGCTTGCGGCGGATCTCGTGGCGCTGTTTCTTATCTATGCCGGCCAGATAACTCTCCCAATCGGCGGGCAGGGGGATGACCGGGCAGGGTTGCAGCGGGCTGCGGGCCGCCTGCCAGCCGCGCGCGGCGGCCGCATCCAGCAGCGCCTGCGAGCCGGGCGAGGTCTGCGGGATGTTGTACAGGTCCAGCACCCGCCACGGGGGCAGCCCCTGAGTGTCCTTCTCGGGGGCCAGGGCCTCCAGCAGCGCGGCGGCAAAAGGTGCGACGTGCTGCGGGGCGACGATCAGATCCAGATAATCTGAAATCTCGATGCTGCCCACGAACAGCAGCGCCGGCTGTCCGTCGCGGTTGTGTTCGACAAAGAAGAGCGGGGCGATTCCGATCAGCGCCCCGCTTTCGTCCCGCCCGGTGGCGATCAGCAGTTGGCCGTCCGGCCACTCGCCGCCGCCGCGGTTGGCCCACCACGACCGCTGGTATTCCAGCCGCAGGAAGGGGACGTTGCTCACGCCGCGCTCTACCAGCCGGTTCCACTCGCCGGCCAGGGCCTCGAAGCCGGATTCGTCGCGGTAAAGGTCAACTCTCATGCATTTGCCTCAATGCGGCATTTGCAATGACAGCGAGTCAACAGGGGCCGGCGCCCGTCGCTTCTCAATCGCTGAGTCCACTGTGTCCATGGGGAGCCTCCTCTACTCGTGGTCAATGCCTGCTGCGCCGGTCACAGGATACCATACTCCGGGCCGGGCGCCTCACCCCCCTGCCCCCCTCTCCCGAAACGAAAGTTCCCGTTTCGGGAGAGGGGGTGAGGGCGGTTTCGACCAGACGGCTAGCGCGGGCGGACTTCGTAGTGACCGGACTCGAGCCACGCCTTCAGTGTAGCGCGGTACATGGCCCGTTCAAAAAAGCCGCCCTCCGGCGACAGGCCCTCGTAGCCCTTTTCCAGCAACGGCAACATCAGCGGGGCCAGTTGGCCGGCGTAGTACCGCATGCAAGCCTCCGCGTGGATGCCGGGCCACGAGTAACACGAGACCACTGTTCGGCGCTGCGCTGCGGGAATGGAGGCCGGCACGGTGGCCTCCCAGTTCGGATCGTCGGGGTGGAATACGTACTGGTTCAAGTTGCCCTGCGGGATGCCCTGCACGCCGCGCCGCAGCAACTCCAGGCGGGCGATGAGTGAGGGCGAAAAATCGCGCCGTTCGCCGGCTTCTTTGTGCTTTGTGCATGCGCGGGAAACCAAAGGTAAGTCTGGGGGTCATGATCTACATCGCTCCTCGGCCGGCCGCGGTCCGGGGCGCACCCGGCCCGGCACCACCTGCCGGCCGCCCGCGCTCACCTGCTGGGTCTCGGACCGCTGCCACAGGTCGCCCGTCTCGAAGTCGCCACGCCAGACGACGTCCGCGCCGGCCGCCAGGGGCGCCGCGAGCACGACGCCGATCAGCAACGTCAGGGTTCCGCCGCGGCGACGTCGCGAGGCCCGGCCCCACCCCAGCAGCGCGAGCAGCACGACCGCCGCCGGTGCGCCGCCCGCCGCCCCGGCGAGCCGGCAGCCGCAGCTCCCGATCGCGCCCTGGTCGGCGGGAGGGGAATCCTCCCCCGGGGCAGCAGGGGCGCCGT
>CAYZNA010000241.1:0-6119 GCA_964478665.1 uncultured Anaerolineales bacterium | reverse complement strand
CCAATCCCCAATTCCCAACAGGAGCCACCCCATGAACCTGCTCGCCAACAAAACCGCCCTGATCTTCGGCGTGGCCAATGACCACTCCATCGCGTGGGGCATCGCAAAAGCCTTCCACGCCCACGGGGCAAAGCTGGCCTTCAGCTACGCCGGCGAGGCCCTGGAAAGGCGTGTCCGGCCGCTGGCCGCTCAGGTCGGCTCTGATTTTGTCGAGCCGTGCGATGTGGGCAGCGACGCCGAGATCGCCGCGCTGTTCGACAAAACCGCCGCCAGGCTGGGGAGCCTCGACATTCTGGTGCACGCCATCGGCTTCGCCAACCGCGACGAGTTGACCGGCCCGTACTACAACACCTCGCGCGAGGGCTTCCGGTTGGCGCTGGACATCAGCGTGTATTCGTTCACCGCGCTGGCAAAGGCGGCGCTGCCGCTGATGAACTCCGGCGGGTCCATGCTCACGCTCACGTACTACGGCTCGCAGAAAGCAGTCCCCAGCTACAACGTGATGGGGGTGGCCAAGGCCGCGCTGGAGGCCTCCGTCCGTTACCTGGCCGCCGACCTCGGCCCGCACGAGAAGCACATCCGCGTCAACGCCATCTCTGCCGGCCCGATCCGCACCCTGGCTGCGGCCGGCGTGACCGGCTTCAAATCCATGTACAGCGAGTTCAAGAACATGGCCCCGCTGCGCCGCAATATCACCATTGAGGATGTGGGCAACACCGCGCTGTGGCTGTGCTCCGATCTGGCCGCCGGCGTTACCGGCGAGATCGCTTACGTGGATGCCGGCTACAGCGTGGTCGGCGTGCCCGAGCCGGGGTCTCTGAAGCGGGAAGCGTGAAGCGTGGAGCGGAAGGCGTGAGGCGGATTTGATGGTTTACACCGCGAGCATACCTCTCAACAGCCGGGGCAATAGCTTTGACCCGCACGACATCACCGTTGCCGTGGCGCAGGCCGTGCGCGACTCTGGCCTGGCTGCCGGCGTGGTGACCGTCTTCACCGCTTCGTCCACTTCCGCGCTGACCACCATCGAGTACGAGGCGGGGGCGCTGGCCGACCTTCAGCGCGCCCTGGACGAGATCGCTCCGGCGGGGCGCGACTACCAGCATGACCAGCGCTGGCACGATGGCAACGGTCACAGCCACCTGCGCGCGGCCCTGCTCGGCCCCTCGCTCACCATCCCGTTTGTGGATGCCCGGCTGACCCTTGGCACGTGGCAGCAGATCCTGTATATTGACTTCGACAACAAGCCCCGACGAAGGGAGCTATTGATACAAGCGACGGGGGAGTAGAACTGTACCAGCCATTCGGTTGCCTGTGCTTTGATACGGAGTTGCTATGTTTACGTCTATTTCTATCAGGAATTTCCGGGGGTTCCGGGATTTCACCATCGACCGGCTCGACCGTGTGAACCTGATTGCCGGCCCAAACGATGTCGGAAAGACGAGTCTGCTGGAGGCCGTCTTCCTGCTCGTAGGAGAGACAAACCTGTCACTGCTGGTCAAGCTCCATGCCTTCAGGGGACTGGAGAAGATGGAGGGCGATGTAGATTCCATAAGCGACTGGCTCTGGATGCCGCTATTTTACCGGCTCGACTCGCGGGAAAACATAGAGATCGAGGGCTGTCTTGAAAACGCCACGCGACACAGGTCCCGCTTCAAACTCATGCCGCGGACCTCGGCGCAACTGTCACTCAGGGAGCATGCAGCGCCTGCAGCAGGAGCCGCCCGGAATGGGCTTTCCTCGAAGATGCTCATGGTTGAACACATGAATGCGGCAGGCGAACAACTCACATCCCAGATGGTGATTGACGAAAAAGGGATGAGGGTCGAGCCGCTGCCACCGCCACTGTCCATCCCCGGATTCTTTCTTTCCGGTCGGGGCAGGGCTCCTCTTGAGGAAGATGCGAGGAACCTGGGCGAGTTGCTTGTTGAAAAAGAACCTTATCAATTTCTCGAAGTTCTTCAGATCATTGAACCCCGATTGACGCGCGTCAACACGATCCCGGGTGCCGGCGGAACGATCATATACGGCGACATCGGGCTTGGCCGAATGTTGCCGCTAGCCCTGCTGGGCGATGGACTGGGGCGTCTTGCATCGCTTGTGATCAAGATCGCCTCCGCACGGGGCGGCATTGTGCTGGTAGACGAGATCGAAAACGGATTGCACTACAGCCTCATGCCGAGGGTGTGGATGGCGATTGGACAGGCGGCGCGACAGTTCGATGTTCAGGTCTTTGCTACCACCCACAGTTGGGAGTGCATTCGGGCTGCCCACGAGGCATTCAGCAGTAGTGAGATGTATGATTTTCGCCTGCACCGGCTGGATCGCGTGAATGGTGACATCGTGGCTGCCAACTACGATCGCGATTCGCTGGCAACTTCAATCGAGATGGGTCTGGAAGTCCGCTGATGGCGCGGGTACCCCTGTCGGTCTCACAGCCCAGGTTGCTGGTCGGAGAAGGCGTAGAGGAAGTTCGTTTCCTGCGGGCTTTCCTGACACATCTCCAAATCAAGGACGTGCAGGTCGAACACTACGGCGGCAAGAGCGGACTCGCCGCCTATCTCAAAGCGTTGACCGGGCCGCCTCGCTCGGGCTTTCGGGAAGTCACCACGCTCGGTATCACCCGCGACGCCGATGCAGACTGGACAACAGCGTTCCAGAGTGTTGGTGACGTGTTGGGCAAGCTGGGGTTGAGTGTTCCCACGGCGCCAGGGTTGTTCGCTACCGGGAGCCCACGTGTCGGCGTACTGATCCTGCCAGGTAACAACGAGCCTGGAATGCTGGAGGACTTGTGCCTCGCGGCGGTTGAAGACGACCCGGGGATGCCGTGTGTGGACGAATACCTCGAGTGCGTCGGCGCGCGCGCAGCCAGGCAGCCAGGCAACCCGGCAAAGGCCCGCGTTCACGCCTGGTTGGCCTCACAAGTGCGGCCGGACCTGCGCCTCGGCGAAGCAGCGGAGAAGGGCTACTGGCCCTGGGAGAGTCCGGCCTTCGATCCCCTGGAACGGTTCCTTCGGAATCTGTAGCTCATTGCGCCCTCAATATGCAAGCCACCACTGCCCATCCCCATCCCGCTTCCCAGACGGCTGGCCTCACTGCCGGCATCCTTCTCGCGCGCTTTGTGCTCACTCTGCTGATGGCCGGGACGCTGGCCGTGGGCGCCGCAGCCGCGGCCTATGCCGGATTCCGCGCCGCGTACCGCGAGCGCATCTACCCCGGCGTGACCGCGTGGGGCGCTGACCTGTCCGGCAAGACCATCCCGGAGGCCGCGTTACAGCTCTCGCAGGCCTTTGGATATCCCCAGGCGCAGATCTTTACTTTCCGCGACGGCGACAGAATCTGGACCGCCACGCCGGCCCAATTGGGCGTGAGCTTTGACCTGCCGGGGACGGTGGCCCGCGCCTATGCCGTGGGCCGCAGTGGAGACCTGGCGGGAGACGTAGCCCGGCAGTACAGCGCGTGGCGCGATGGGCAGTCTGTCCCCCCGCTGGTGGTCTACGACCCGGCCCGCGCCCGCGCCTATCTGGAGAGCCTGGCCGGCGAGATCAACCGCTCGCTGGTGGAGGCCTCGCTGGGCTTCAACGGCAGCGACGTCAGCGTGCAGATCGGGCAGGTGGGGCGCGACCTGGACGTGGAGGCCGCCCTGGCCCAACTGACCGCCCCCATCACCGCCCTGGCCGGGGCCGAGGTCCCGCTGGTCGTGCACGAGTTTAGACCGGATATCCTCGACCCCAGCGCCCAGGCGGAGGCCGCCCGGCGCATCCTGGCGGAGCCGCTCACCCTTTTCGTTCCCGAGGCAGCCGAAGGCGACCCCGGCCCGTGGGTGTTTGACCAGCAAACCCTGGCGGGGATGCTGGTGATCCAGCGGGTGAGCGACGCCGCCGGCGCCCGCTACGAGGTGGGCCTCGACGCGGCCAGATTGGAAGCTTTCCTTGCCGAGCTTGCCCCCGGCCTGGCTCGCCAACCCCGCAACGCCCGCTTTGTCTTCAATGACGACACGCGCCAACTGGACCTGCTCCAGCCGGCGGTTATCGGGCGGGAGCTGGACCTGCCGGCTACCGTTCAGTCCGTCAACACCCTTGCCCCGCAGGGCCAGCACCAGATCGCGCTGGCATTCCAGCAGATCCAGCCGGCGGCGGGCGATGCTGCTACCGGCGCCGAGCTGGGCATCACCGAGCTGGTCAGCGATCAGTACACCTTCTTCGCCGGCTCCAGCGCCGCGCGCATCCAGAACATCCAGGCCGCGGCGAAGAACTTCCACGGCCTGCTGGTGGCCCCCGGCGCGACATTCTCCATGGTGGAGCACATGGACGACGTCAGTCTGGACAACGGCTATGCCGAGGCGCTGATTATCTTTGGCGGGCGCACCATCAAGGGGGTGGGTGGAGGCGTGTGTCAGGTCAGCACCACGCTATTCCGGGCGGCCGTCTTTGGCGGCTATCAAATTGACGAGCGCTACTCGCACGCTTACCGGGTGAGCTACTACGAGCGTGGCTTTGGCCCGGGGCTGGACGCCACGGTGTACGCTCCGCTGGTGGATTTCAAGTTCACCAACGACTCGAGTTCCTGGCTGCTGATCGAATCCTACGTGTATCAAGGGGAGATCGAATTCAGATTCTACTCCACCAGCGACGGGCGCACAGTGCAGGTGGACAAGCCCGATGTCCGCAACGTGATCCCCCATCCCCCGGACAAGTACGAGGAAAACCCCGACCTGGCCCCGGGCGAGATCAAGCAGGTGGACTGGGCCGCCGACGGCGCGGACGTGACCGTGACCCGCACCGTCACCCGCGCTGGCGAGGTGATCCACAAGGACGTGATCCGCACTCACTACCTGCCGTGGCAGGCGGTGTACCAGTACGGCCCCGGCACGGAGGTCCCGACGCCCGCGCCGCCTTCACCCTGACACGACTGTGCTACAATACCCTCGTCTCCCCCCCGCGAGGAACGGCATGACCGTCGAAACTCTCCATCCCCGTGTATCCGCCCATCCCCCGGCCGAGTCGCCCCCTCTGGACCTCGAGCGCGGCTGGCGTTACCTGCGGGTCGTCGGCCCCGATGGTCGCGAAGAGTCAAAACTGGTGCTGCTCACCCCGGAAGACTACCTCAACCCGCAGGAGGGGGACATCATGCCCCATCACCCGCTCCATTCGCAGGTCACTCACGACCTGGTGGGAATTCTGCGCGCGCGGTACGCCGGCCGGCCGGAGATTACCGTGTTTGAGGATCTGATTGTGGAGTGGGGCATCCCCGGCCTGCCCAACCCTTCGCCCGACGTTTTCGTGGTCCTGAATGTGCGCGATCCGGCCTCCGTCGGCGGGAAGTTCTACGTTCAGCAAGAGCACACCCGCCCGGCGCTGGCGATTGAAGTGCTCTCCACCCATTACGTCAAGGAAGACCGCAAGGACAAGGTGCGCATTTACGAGCGCGCGGGAGTGCGGGAATACGTGATACTGGACCCGCAGGGGCTGACTGCCGATCCTGTGCTGGGGTATCGGCTGGAGGGCCGTCGTTACCGGCCCATTCCGCTGGACGAAGACGGGTTTGTGTACTGCGAGACGGTGGACTTGCGTTTCGGCCTGGACAACCAGGGGCGAGCGGTGGTGGAAGACGGCGCCAGCGGGGAACGGCTGCTGCGCCCGGACGAACTGGAGACCTACGCCCGCGAGCAGGCCGCCCGCGCCGAAGCCGAAGCCGCCGCCCGCGCCAGGGCAGAAGCCCGCCTTGTGGCGCTGGAGGCTGAACTGCGCCGCCTGCGCGGGGCAGGAACACCGAACTAAAATCACCCCAGATTCCCGGAGAATACTTCGTATGGTTTCCCCCGAACTGCTCGAAATCCTGCGCTGCCCGCACTGCGTACGCGAAAAACCCGCCCTGCTCAAGCTGGAGCACGACACCTGGCTGGTCTGCCAGGAGCCGGACTGCGGCCGGAAGTACCCCATCCGTGAAGACATCCCCGTGATGCTGATTGACGAGGGCGATAAGTGGATCAACGTGGCCGTGGCCGATCTGCCGGTGCCACCGCCGGCTGAGTGATGTCGGCCTGCCTGCCGGTAGCCCTGTTCACGGACCAGGCCGTCGTAGCCGGGGCACCCCCGCGCCCCGGCACCGGTTGGGGCCGC
>CAYZNA010000240.1:3677-6126 GCA_964478665.1 uncultured Anaerolineales bacterium | reverse complement strand
CCCCCCCCCTACACTAACGTTTATTGCCTGCTACTGACCACTGGAACCCATGAACCCTCTCAAATGGTGGCAAACCGCAGTCTTTTACCAGATTTACCCCCGCAGTTTCGCCGATGGGAACGGTGACGGTACCGGCGACTTCGCCGGCATGGTCGCCCGTCTGGACTACCTGCGCGATCTCGGGGTGGAGGCCCTCTGGCTCTCCCCCCACTACCCCTCCCCGCTGTGGGACTGCGGCTACGACGTGGCCGACTACACCGGGGTTGCCCCGGAATACGGCACACTGGACGACTTCCGCCGCTTTTTGGACGGGGCGCACGCGCGCGGGATGCGGGTGATCCTCGACCTCGTGCTCAACCACACCTCCGACCGGCACCCCTGGTTCCTCGAATCCCGTTCCAGCCGCCACAACCCCAGACGCGACTGGTACGTCTGGCGCGATGGCAAAGCCGGAGGCGGGCCGCCCAATAACTGGAACTCCACCTTCGGCGGCCCGGCCTGGGAATTCGACCCGGCCACCGGCCAGTACTACTATCACTTCTTCTTCAAACAGCAGCCCGACCTGAACTGGCGCAACCCGGAAGTGCAGCGGGCCATGTTTGCCGCCGCCCGCTTCTGGCTTGATCTGGGCGTGGACGGCTTTCGCCTCGACGCCATCGGAACCATCTTTGAGGACCCGGCCCTGCCCGACCACGCCGCCGAACTCTCCCAGGCCGACCTCATCCGCGCCTTCCGGGCCGCACGGGGCGAGGAAGAGCACGCTCGCCTGGGCCGGGTGTGGATGCAGATGTTCGGGGCGCAAGTGGACCGGCCCGAAGTCCACCGCCTGATGCGCGAACTGCGGGCGCTGGTGGACGAATACGTTGGCGACCGTGCCCTGATCGGTGAAACCGACGACCCGGCCTATCACGGGAGCGGCGCGGACGAACTGCACCTGGTCTTCAACTTTCCCCTGATGCGGGCCGAGCGGCTGACGCCGGCAATCGTGCGCGCCAACCAGCGGGAACGGCTGGCCGCCCTGCCTCCCGGCGCCTGGCCCTGCAATACGCTCGGCAACCACGACTCCCCGCGCCTCTTCAACCGCTACGGCGACGGCCAGCACGACCCCGCCCTCGCCCGCCTGTGGCTGGCTCTCATGCTCACCCTGCGCGGCGCCCCGTTCCTGTACAACGGCGAAGAAATCGGCATGACCGATTTTGTGGACTTTGCCGGCGTGAGCCAACTCAAAGATATGTGGGGCGTGTGGCTGTACCAGATGGAAATAGAGCTGTTCGGCGCGTCCCCGCCGGAGGCGCTGGCCCACGCTGCCCGGCACGGGCGCGACAAATGCCGCACCCCCATGCAGTGGGCCAGCGCCCCCAACGGCGGCTTCTGCCCCGCCGGGGTGCAGCCCTGGCTGCCCGTCAACCCCAACTATGCCGGGGGAGTGAACGTGGCCGGCCAGTTGGCCGACCCCGACTCCCTGCTCAACTTCTACCGCCGCCTGCTGCGGCTGCGGAAGGCTACCCCCGCCCTGATTGCCGGGGACTACCAGCCCCTGCTTCCCGATCACCCGGCCCTGCTCGCCTTTCTGCGCCGGGCGGAGGAGCAGGCCGCGCTGGTGGCCCTCAACTTCGGCCCGGAGGAAGTTCCGCTGCCCCCCGGCCTGCCGGCCCCGGCCCGGTGGCTGTTCTCCCATCCCGACCCGAATCCCATCCCCGGCCGGCCCGGCCTGGCCCCCTTCGGCATACTCATCGCGGAAATTGGTACAATATCCGCACACTCCGAACTGCACCTGGAGGCCGCGCGATGAAGATCAACTTTTTTGCCACCTACCGCCAGGCGGTGGGCAGGAAGACGGTGGACTTCGAGCTTCCCGAAGGCGCCACCATCCGGACGCTGATTGATGAAATCGTCACCCGTTACCCCAAACTGCGCGGCGAAATGCTGGACGAAGCCGGCCAGCTCTACCGGCACGTCCACATCTTTGTGAACGGGCGCGACGCCCCGTACCTGCCGGATGGGCTGGATACTCGCCTTACGGCGGCGGACGTGGTGAACGTCTTTCCGCCGGTGGCCGGCGGGTAGGGCGGGATGAGCGCCAACCCCGGCGAAGCGCCGGCCGCGGAAGTCTGGAGCGCCACCCTCACCGGCATCCCCCTGTGGCTGCTGCGCCAATACATTGAGCAGCTCGGCGGGCAGGCCGCGGGGGAGGGCCGGCTGCGCGGGGAGGGCTGGCGGGCGGCGCTGGAGCAGGTGGAGGACTACGCCCTCGGTTCGCTGCGCGTGGGCCGCGTGCGGCTGGAGCTGGCCGGGGAGCCGGAGGCCGTCGCCCGGTTGCGGCGGGCGCTGGAGCCAAAGCTGCTGCGCGCCGGAGGATAAAGAAGACCTGTCAGGTCCGGGGACCTGACAGGTCTTTTCGGCGCTGGCCACGTCGTCGTTGCCGCAGTTGGCGCCCAGCGCCCAGGCC
>CAYZNA010000240.1:2030-3667 GCA_964478665.1 uncultured Anaerolineales bacterium | reverse complement strand
TAGCCACCGCCAGCGTGGTGCCGGTCTCGATGGTGTCCAGGCCATATTCGTTGCACAACCGGATCAACTCGGCCACGTCGTCCAGGTTGTCAATGCCGCAGTCGGCGCCCAGCGCCCAGGCCGACTCGTACTCGACCGATTCCAACTGCCACTGGTCAAGCTGCAACAACCGGGCAGGGGCGACGAGCGAGTCATTTGTGTGGCATGGCCAGCTTAGCCACGAAATCTGCACCATGCCGTGGGCGATGGGACTATGGAACTGTCTTATTCCGTCGCCCCTCCAGGGCCTCCCGCCGAATGTCACACGCGGCGCGGATGAAAGTCACTACCTGCCTGTAAGCGGCCCATTAACCGCCCGACAACCCTCGCGGCGGCGACCCCGCCGCCAGTGATGAACATCCCTCGCAGAGCGGGATACCTGCCACTCCCGCCAGGCCTCCTCCCCGCGTACCATTGTGAAATAGCCCCTACTGCACATTCCCGGCGCGAATGCGGCGAACGAAACGAACAGCGCGAATTGCTCCCCAGCATTACTCCAGAAGGGTTCGCGCTATCCGCTGCATTCGCCTGGTTTGCGTTAGAAACCCGCGCCCGGGCGAAAAGTGTCCGGCAGCCAGATAGATCACGGAGATTGCGATGCAAGATCTGAAAGAACTCCTCCTCGAGTTGATTCGCCGCACCGCCACCGATCTACCTCCCGATGTGGAAGGATCGCTGCGACAAGCCCGCGAGTGGGAGGCGCCCGGCTCGCCGGCGGCGGGCGCGCTGGACGCCATCCTCGAAAACGTATCCCTCGCCCGCGCCAACTCCACCCCCATCTGTCAGGACACCGGCACGCCCATCTTTTACGTGCACCACCCGCAGGGCTGGAGCACCCGGGTACTGCGCCAGCAAATCCGTGAGGCGGTGGCCGAAGCCACCTCGCGCACTTACCTGCGGCCCAACGCGGTGGACGCCCTGAGCGGCGTGAATAGCGGGGATAACCTCGGTGACGAAGCCTTTCCGACCATCCATTTTGAAGAGGTGGAGGGCGACCAGTTGGCCGTGGACCTGATTCTGAAGGGCGGCGGCTGCGAAAACGTCGGGGCGCAGTACTCGCTGCCCAACGCGGCCCTCGGGGCCGGGCGGGATCTGGCCGGGGTGCGCAAGGCGGTGCTGGACGCGGTCCACAAGGCGCAGGGCAAGGGCTGCGCACCGGGCATCCTCGGCGTTGCCATCGGCGGGGACCGGGGATCATCGTATTACGCCTCCAAAGAGGCTCTCTTCCGCCGGCTGGAGGATACTAACCCCGACCCGCAACTGGCGGCCATGGAGGCGCGCCTGACCGAGGAAGCCAATCAACTCGGCATCGGCCCGATGGGCTTTGGCGGCAAGACCACCGTGCTGGGCGTGAAGATGAAGGGCATGCACCGCCTACCGGCCAGCTTCTTCGTCTCGGTGTCCTACATGTGCTGGGCGCATCGCCGGCGGCGGATGGTGGTGCAGGGGGGTGAGGTGGTTTATTCGTGATGCTTGAATCGTGAGGCGAGAGGCGCGGCTCAACGATTGCTTCTCGATTGCTTCTCGATTGCTTCTCGGTTGCTTCCATGGAGGCCCAATGCTCAACCTGACTCTGCCCCTCAGCGCGGAGACCGTCC
>CAYZNA010000240.1:0-2020 GCA_964478665.1 uncultured Anaerolineales bacterium | reverse complement strand
CTCCAGGAGGAGCATTTTCACCTCACCTTCGTCGTGGAGACCGTCCGCGAGCTGAAGGTCGGCGACCCGGTCCAGCTCTCCGGGGTGATGCTCACCGGTCGGGACGCCGCCCACAAGTGGATGGTGGAAACCTTCATCAAAAAGACGCGCGCGCCGCAGGGCGACGATCTGGCCGTGTATCAGGCCATCCGGTCCCTGCTGCAGGGCGGCGCGATTTATCACTGCGGCCCGGTGGTGGCCAGGCTGGATACCGGCAACTATCGCTTTGTGGCGGCCGGCCCCACCACCAGCACCCGCGAGGAGCCGTACCAGGGCGACGTGATGCGTCACTTCGGCATTCGGGCGGTAATCGGCAAGGGCGGCATGGGGCCAAAAACGCTGGCGGCCTGCGGTGAGGCGCCGGGGGTGTATCTGCACGCTATCGGCGGCGCGGCCAGCTTGATCGCGCGGACGGTGGAGCAAGTGCTCGGCGTGCACAAGCTGGATTTCGGCGTGCCAGAGGCGTTGTGGGTGATCGAGGTGCGAGATTTTCCGGCGGTGGTAACCATGGACGCCCACGGGAACAGCCTGCACGCCGAGGTCGAGCAGAAATCAAAAGTGGCGCTGGAGCGGCTGCTGGCGTGAAACGCCTCCCTCCGTCCTCACCACCCCGCAGGACCGCCCCCCGGTTGCGCTACTGCGCTCGTTTCTGGCCCGCCCGTTGAACACCTGGCTGGTGGCCGCCCCGCCGCGTTTATGCTCGCCGGGATGGGCTTCGGCGGGGCGCCGGTGCCGGGCTGGCGGTTGGCGCTGGCCACCCTCTGGCGCTGGCGCTTTTCGCGTTGACTCTTGGTGAGATTTCCCTATACTTGGGGGAATGCACATCCACTTTATCGTCCGATGCAGTTTACGATAGCCATTGCCGGGCTGACGGTTGCCCTCGACCTGCCGCCGGGGGCACTGGCAGACCGCGTCCGCGCTCGCTATGCCGGCTTCCTGAGCGAGGCGCCGGCGGCGTTGGTCATTGAGACCCGGGTGGTGGACGGCGCGCGTTTCATCCCGGTCCGACCCGGCCCGTGGGTCATCGAGACCGAGATGCAGGCCGGACGGGTCAGCTTCTGCTCCTACAGCGAGCGAGGCTGGGCCGATTTCAATACCGGCGCCGGCCTGCTGGAGATCGCCCCTGGCGCCGACCCGGAGAATTTCCTGCGTGTGTTGTTTGCGTGGCTGGCGCTGGCCAATGACGGGCTGCTACTCCACGCCTGCGGCGTGATCCGGGGTAACCGCGCCTACGTGTTTTTTGGCCCCTCCGGCGCCGGCAAGACCACCACCGCGCGCCTGTCGTTGAACTACACGGTGCTCAGCGATGACCTGGTGCTGTTGCGGCGGACGGCGGGCTGCCTGCGGGCCTACGGCGTGCCCTTCCGCGGCCAATTTCCGCAGGCCCCTCGCACGCGGGCCGCTGCGCCCCTCACGGGGCTGTACGCCCTGGCCCAGGACCGTGAACATCGCCTCGCCAATCTACCGCCCGCCCTGGGAGTTGCCCGGCTGGTGGCCTGCGCGCCATTTACCATGCGCACGCCGGCCTCGCGCTTGCAGGTGCTCAACCGCTGCGCCGAAATTGCCCGGCAGTTGCCGGTGCAGGCTCTCCACTTTCGCAAAGACGCTGCTTTCTGGGAGGTGCTGCCTCATGCTCAATTCTGACGCTTACCCCGTTCCCCACCCGCAGGTCGCCGCGCGCATCCTTGACGGCGAGGCCGTGATCATCCTTGGCGAGACCTCCGAGGTGGTGGTACTCAACGAGGTCGGCTCGCGCATCTGGGATCTGGCAGACGGCCGGCGCTCGCTGGCCGACATCTCCCGCCAGGTCGCGGCCGAGTTCGAGGCCGAGCCAGGGCAAATCGAGGCCGACATCCACCGGTTTGTCCACAGCCTGATTCAGGATAAAATGGTGACGCTGAGCTCGACGCCCGTGTAGGGGCGAACCGGCGTGTTCGCCCGCGAGGCGGCGTGTTCGCCCGCGAGGCGGCGTGTTCGCCCG
>CAYZNA010000239.1:0-6141 GCA_964478665.1 uncultured Anaerolineales bacterium | reverse complement strand
CGGGTTGAGCTGCGCGGCATTGTCAAGCGCTTTCCCGGCGTGCTTGCCAACGGCGGGGTGGATTTTGACGTGTGCGCCGGCGAGGTGCACGCCCTGCTGGGCGAAAACGGCGCCGGCAAGAGCACGCTCATGCACCAGCTCTACGGCCTGTACCAGCCGGACGAGGGCCAGATCCTGCTCAACGGGCAGCCGCACGCCTTCCACTCCCCGGCCGATGCCATCCGAGCGGGGATCGGCATGATCCACCAGCACTTTATGCTGGTTCCCACTCTGACCGTGACCGAGAACGTGGCCCTCGGCCTGCGCTCCTCGCGCGAACCCCGGCTGGACCTCGACCGGATTTCAGCGCGCATTCTGTCGCTGGCAGAAACCTACGGGCTGAAGGTGGACCCGGCAGCTTACGTCTGGCAACTGGCGGTGGGCGAACAGCAGCGGGTGGAGATTCTCAAGGCGCTGTATCGCGGCGCCGGGCTGCTGATCCTCGACGAGCCGACCGCGGTGCTCACCCCGCAGGAGGTGGATGATCTGTTTGTCACCCTGCGGGCCATGGCCGACGAGGGCCACGGGCTGATCTTCATCTCCCACAAATTACACGAGGTGCTGGCCATCAGCGGCCGTGTGACTGTGCTGCGCGACGGGCGTGTGGTGGGCGAACGCACCACCGGCGAGGTCACGCGCGGCGAGCTGGCCCGGTTGATGGTCGGGCGGGAGGTCAGGCCGCTGCAGCCGCAACCGCTGCCGGCCGGGGAAGTGCGGCTGAGGCTGGAGGGGCTGCGGGCGGTCGGGGACCGGGGAACCGAGACCCTGCGCGGAGTCAGCCTGCAGGTTCGGGGCGGGGAAATCGTCGGGGTGGCGGGGATATCCGGGAACGGGCAGCGGGAGCTGGCCGAGTGCCTGGCCGGGCTGCGCCCGCCGGCCGGGGGCCGGATCGAAATTGACGGGCAAGACGTGACCGGTTTTTCCCCGCGCCGCCTGCTGGCCACCAGGCAAGCCTACATCCCGGAGGAGCGCATGCGGGACGGGGCCATCCGCGACTTCACCGTGCAAGAGAACCTGATTTTGCAGGATCACGCCGGACCGGCGCTCGCGCGCGGCATCTTTTTGAACTTTCGCGCCATTGCCCGCCGCTGCGCTGCGCTGGTGCGCGATTTCAACGTCAAGACGCCCTCGCTGGAGACCCCACTGAAAAACCTGTCCGGCGGCAATATCCAGAAGCTAATTCTGGCGCGCGAGCTTTCGCGCCAGCCCGGCGTGCTGATTGCCGCCCAGCCCACGCGCGGGGTGGACATCGGCGCCACCGAGTACATCCACCAGCGCCTGCTGGAGCAACGCGCTGCCGGGGTCGCCATTTTGCTGATCTCGGAGGACCTCGACGAAGTGCAGGCGCTCTCGGATCGCATCGCAGTTATGTACGAGGGGCAGGTGATGGGGATTGTGAAACGGGGGGAGGCCACGCCGGAGGAACTGGGGTTGATGATGGCCGGGGTGAGCGGCGCAATCTGAGTCCGGGTTCATCGTTCCCTGTCGCTACGGCAGATTCTCCAGATCGGCCAGATCTTTCAGCCGCCCGACCGTGCGCTTATTCAACTTCAGGTCCTCCAAGCTGATAATTTTTACGGGCACACCATCTATCACTTCTTCAACTCGGCGAGAATAGCACTCGTCGAACTGTACGCCGTCAATGTCCATCGAAATCTCAATTCGAACCGGGGGCACCCCCATCCGCACAACCGCATCCCTGCGCAGGAAGAGCGCCGGTTCGTTTCCGGGCACGTCGAATCCAAATTCGCGCAGCACAGCGACGATGCGACCAGCGTTCTCCGGCGTCCGGGCAATCCAGAAATCAATGTCGGCAGTATAGCGAACGTAGCCGAAATGCCCAACCGCGTAACCGCCGATCACCAGATATTCAACGCCGTGGGCGTTCAACAACTTCAAGAACTCTTTGAAGTCGTTCGCCAGCAATTCGGCTGCCATGATTGAATTGCCTCGTCAGTTCCATCGCCTGCCAGCGTTCCCACGCCGGGCGAGACAGCCAGAATTCCCGCTCATCGCGTTCGGCCGCCTCGAAACTGTCGAAAACCGTGAGCACCCGCTCGATTTGCTTCGGTGTGTACATGCGCCCTCCCACCCCAATTGTACCCCGGATGTTCGACCGGGCCAATTTCCCCGGAAGCCTGACGGGGAGTGAGCTTCGCCGATACCCATGCCCCTTACCGACCTCATCCTCCGCACCCGACTGGCCCCCCCCGGCCTCCACCGCCCGGCTGCACGAGGCGCTGGACTATCGCCTGACGCTGGTGCAGGCCGGCACCGGCTACGGCAAGAGCACCGCCCTCGCCGCGCTGATCGAATCCGGCCCGGAGCTGTGCTGGGCGTGGTACACCGCCGCCGAAGGCGACAGCGGCTGGTCGGCTACAAAGTTCCGAAATCTGTGGTGTTCGTGGCCGAACTGCCGAAGACCGGGGCGAACAAGGTGGACAAGAGGGCGCTGGTGGCGCGGTACGGGGGGTGAGCGCTCATGGCTGCTGCGGCTGCGCGGAGGGCGCAAACGTGCCCAACAGGTCCTGCATCAGCCGCTCGATCAGGGCCGGAACGGTCTTGCCCTGCTGCTGCGCCAGTTGGTTCAGCATGGAATAGGTGGTCTCGGGCAGACAGGGAGATGAAATTGTATCACTCGCGCATATCGGCGCGCCCGGCCCGCTGCTGCGCCAGCGCCTCCCTGGCCTCGCGGGGCGCACCGAATGTGTCTGTGAGAGCGACAAGACCGTCCAGAATCTGTTCCGGGGTGACAGTATCAATCCCACGTTGTCGCAGTGCGTGCACCATCTCGTAGGTGCTGATCTCGGCGTGGCGAGCAGCAGTGGAAATGTTCATCTCCCCCCGGCGATAGGCAGCACAGGCCTGCTCGAGACGTATGTGCGAGAGGCCATCCAGTACCCACTTCTTCAGCAGGGTATCTTCCGGCAGGTGCTCTGCCCGACTGATCTGCTGGAGGCGATTGCTTTCTTCAAGGGACAACTGGATTGTGAACGTCACAGCCTCGGTACTCATGGGCTTTCTCCGCGAGCGCGGGCGAGCTCGCCTAACAATGCTAGATTCCTGCGGACTTGACGCTGAGCAGCGGGCAAGTTCCGTAGCCGTCTGGCGGCATCTTCAAAGGAGAGCCGGCCCTGAATGTGGAGATAGAGAACGAAATCCGCCGATCCGACAACAGTCAGCCCATGCGCTTTCGCCCGGTGGTACGGGTGTTGGTCATCTATGAGCAGCCAGTATTGCTGCTCCTGCGCCAGAGCAACCGCGGCGTTTTCTCCGCGCTGAAACCAGTCTACCGCCTTCGTCGGATTCTGCACAGTGACATTTCCCGCACGAAGCCACTGCTGGAAGGTCTTCCCCGCCGGAGATTGCGTGCCGGTGCTGGCAAGAGGATGCGCGATCTCGTCAACAATAACCTGTGGCGCGAACAGCGTAAAATAGTCAACCAGGAAATCGAGAATCGCGATTTCGTGCGCGTTGATCCAGAAGGAAGCGTCCAGCACGGCGTTCACGCGTGGCATGGGTAGCACGATTGTACCAGCCTATCTTTTCGTCCGCAACGAGCGCTCGTAAGCAGGAGAACCTATATGCCCTGCATCAGAACAGAAGGCATCCAGATTGGCTACGAAACCGCTGGTTCCGGCCACCCGCTGCTGCTGATCGCCGGGGTGGGCTACGGGCGCTGGTTCTGGCGCAGGGTCGTGCCGGGGCTGGCAGGGGGCGGCCACGCAGGGCCGGGCGGCCGAGCCGGCCGGCAGCCGCGCCACCTCCGCAGTAACGCCGCCCTGACAACGAGCCTCGAGCCTCGATCCTTCACGTATCCTTTACAGACGGCGCTCCGGATGAATGCTAGAATGGCCCTACAATGTCAGGCACTCCTTCCTCGCCCGGCCTGTCCATGCTCAGCACCGCCGCCCGTCTGGTAGCCAGCGCCCCCAGCCTGACCACCTTCCTCAACGCCATCGTCCGAAGCCTGCATGCCGAGCACGGTTTCAGCCTTGCGGCCATCTACCTGGACGACCCGGAAGAGCAGGCCCTTACCCTGTGTGCCGTCGCCGCCCCGCAGGAATGCCCGGCCAGCGCCTATCGCCTGCGCTGGCCGGGCGGGCCATCCCTGCCGGCGGAGGAGAGCGGCGAATTCATCCGCTGCGCCGCGCGCGAGACTCTGCCCATTCTCCATCCGGGTGCTGTCCATCGCGCCGTGCCGCCGATCACCCCTACCACCGGGGAGTGCACGGCGGACCGGAACCTGCTGGGAGTGCTCTGGCTGGGGGCAGCAACCGAAGCCGGGATGCCGCCCGACGAGGTGCTGAGCACCCTTGCCGACCTGATCGTGCCGGGCATCCTGCACCTCCGGCTCCACGCGCGCGCGCGTGCCCGCGCCGAGCGCGAAGCCGTGGTCAAGCGGCTGAGCCGGGCCATTGGCGGCTCGCTGGAACTGGAGCAGGCGCTGGGGCTGGCGATTGAGCGCGGGGTGAACGAGCACGAGATTGGCCGCATCGTCAAGTTCGGGCTGGAACATCCGGCGGTGCGCGGCATCAACTTCCAGCCCGCCTTCCACTCCGGGCGGCACGGCGAGCATGACCCGTTATAACGGATGACTATCCCCGATGTATTGAAATTCATGGAAGCGCAAACCGGTGGCCTGTTCAAAGTGAGCGACTTCACACCCGTGCCGTGTTGTTTCCCCACCTGCAACTCCGTCACCTATGCTTACGTGGACGGCGACACCGTCATCCCGATGACGCGCCTCATCAACGTCGAAGACTATCTCGACTACATCACCAACCGCGTCGTGCCCGACCTCGGCGGCGAAATCAAGACCGCGCTCGAAGGCTTGTGGTCGTCGTCCGCCATCCCCGGCTCCGACGAAGCCACTGCGAACTTTGCCCTCTCGTGCGCCGCCTGTGGCCTGCCCGACGGCGGCCTCGACCTCGGCGCGCTGGCCGACCGCGTCTTCATGATCATGCTTCAGGATTTCCTCGACGTGTATACGTTCAACCAGAAGAGCGTGATGAAATGCTGTAAAGAAATTCTCCTGCCGGACGGCAAGCAGATTCCGTTCTGCGCCTACAACAACGTGGGCTACCGCCAGCAGGCGCGCGCCCAGCTGATGGAGCGCCAGCGCGAACGTGAGCGCGCCAAACGGCAAGGTCTCCGGCACGAGCCGAGGCCGCTGACCTTCACTTTCAGCCGGAACGGAAACGGGCAGGCCAAATGACGACGCAGACTCAACCCGCCGAAGCCGCAACGCTCAAGACGTGTTGCGCGAATTTGTATGAAAGCGATTGGGCGCGATACCTGCTGGGCGACTCGTTCCACCCCGGCGGCCTGGCCCTCACCGGACGATTGGGGACAGGGCTCGAACTGGGGCCGGGCCGCCGCCTGCTGGACGTGGCCTCCGGCAAAGGGGCGAGCGCCATCTTCCTCGCCGGACGCTTCGGGTGTGAAGTCGTCGGCGTGGATTACGGCGCGCAGGCCATCGCCGAAGCGACCCTCGCCGCCGAACGCGCGGGCGTGGCCGGCCGCGTCTGCTTCAAACAGGGCGATGCTGAATCGCTTCCCTTCGATGACGGCGAGTTTGACGCGGTGATCTGCGAGTGCGCCTTCTGCACTTTCCCCGAGAAGCAGACCGCCGCCGCGGAATTTGCGCGCGCGCTCAAACCCGGCGGGCGAGTCGGCCTGAGCGACCTCACCCGGTCCGGCACTTTGCCCAAGGAACTTGACTCGCTCCTCGCATGGATTGCCTGCCTCACCGATGCGCGTCCGATTGACGAGTACGCGGCTTATTTGCAAAACGCCGGATTCACCGTCGAGCGCATCGAGCCGCACGACGGCGCGCTGGCCGACATGGTTACCGGCATCCGCAGCAAACTACTGGGCGCGGAACTGATGGTGAAACTCAAGCAGGTTGACTTGCCGGGCGTGGACTTTGAGCAGGCGAAGCAGTTGGCGCGCGCCGCCGCCGAGACGGTGCACGAGGGCAAACTGGGGTATGCGCTAATGGTGGGAGTGAAGAGCGCATGACGACCGCTCTCGAAACCCGCCTGGCCGGCACACTGCGCGGCCGTGTCTGGCTCGAGTTCTTCAGCAACAGCGCGCATT
>CAYZNA010000238.1:1583-6160 GCA_964478665.1 uncultured Anaerolineales bacterium | reverse complement strand
GGCTGCCGGGGCTGGCGCGCCACTTTTTGCACGCCGCCCGCCTCACCCTGAAAGTCCCGGGCGAGACCGGGCCGTGTACCTTTGAGGCGCCGCTGCCGCCGGAACTGGCGCGGGCGCTGGAGGCGCTGCGTTCCGGTCGCGTCCTTTCTTCGTAGGTTCCGTATCATCTCAATAATCTGGGGCGCATGGCGCGAAGCGTGCGCCCCCTACGCAGGGAACGCATCCCCATGCGTTCCCCCGAAATATTGAGAGGATACCTTCGTAGGTTCCTTTCTTCGTAGGTTCCGCATCCCGATGCGGAAAAATCCGCCGCCCCGCTTTCCCCTGCGAGGCGAAAACAATCAGGAGAACCCATGCGCGAAGTCACCATTGCCGCCGTCCAGATGAAACCTGCTCTGGGCGAAGTTGAAGACAACCTGGTCAAGATGTCCGACCTGATCGCTGCCATCTGTGGCCAGCAGAAGGTGGACCTGATCGTATTCCCGGAACTGTGTACAACCGGCGCGGAACTGGGCGTGCGCTTCACCGAACTGGCGCAGCGCGTGCCCGGCCCCAGCGTCAACCTGATCGCCCAGCGCGCCTCCGAATTCGGCGTGTATGTGGCCTTCGGCCTGCCGGCCAAAGAGAAGGTGGAAAGCATCCTGTTCAACTCGCTGGTGCTGGTCGGACCGGACGGCGAACTGCTGGGGGAATATCGCAAGATCCACCTCAAGGGCGAGGAGCGCATGGCCTTCCGCTCCGGGCTGAAGTATTTCATCGTTGAGACAGACTTTGGCATCGTGGGCATGTTGCATGGCTACGACGTGGCCTTCCCCGAGGCCGCACGCTCGCTGGCGCTCGACGGCGCCGAACTGATTCTTGTGGGCGCCAACTGGGAGAAGCCCCACGCAGACGAGTGGCGTACCTACGTCCGGGCGCGCGCCTACGAAAACTCGCTGTTCGTGGCCGCCGCCAGCCGGGTCGGCGAAGACGTCACCTATTCCTTTGTGGGCGATTCGATGATCGTCGGCCCGCGCGGTCACGTACTCGCCAGCCTGCAAGGGGAGGTGGACCCGCAGACCAACGAGCCAGCCGAGGGTTATTGCAACGCCCGGGTTGACCTGGGCGACGTGCGCCGCCGCCGCGAGGAGTTCCAGACCCTGCAGAACCGCGAGCCGGAAACCTACCGCGCCATTGTAAAGAAGTACTGAGCCATGGACAAGATTGATCTGCGTTCCGACACGGTGACCCACCCCACCCCGGCCATGCGGGCGGCAATGGCGGCGGCCGAGGTGGGCGACGACGTTTTTGGCGATGATCCCACCGTCAACCGCTTGCAGGAGATGGCCGCGCGCCTGGTGGGCAAGGAGGCCGCGCTGTTCGTCCCCTCCGGCACGATGGGCAACCTGGCGGCGGTGCTGGCCCACTGCGCCCGGGGGGAGGAGGTCATCCTCGGGGACAAGGCCCATACCTACCTGTTCGAGGCGGGCGGGGTGGCCGCCCTGGGCGGGGTGCACCCCCACCCCATCCCCAACCAGGCCGACGGGACCCTGGCGCTGGCCGAAGTGGAGGCCGCCATTCGCCCCGACGACCCCCACTTTCCACGCACCCGGCTGATCTGTCTGGAAAACACCCACAACCTGTGCGGAGGCGCGCCGCTCACCCCGGAATACACCCGGCAGGTGGGCGAACTGGCCCGGCAGCACGGGCTGCGCCTGCACATTGATGGGGCGCGCATCTTCAACGCCGCGGTGGCAGGGGAGGTGGACGTGCAGGCGCTCACCGGGCCGGCGGATTCGGTCACGTTCTGCCTTTCCAAAGGGTTGTGCGCCCCGGTCGGTTCGCTGCTGTGCGGCCGCGCCGAGTTTATCTATCACGCTCGCCGGGCGCGAAAAATCCTGGGTGGGGGAATGCGGCAGGCCGGGGTGCTGGCCGCCGCCGGGCTCGTGGCGCTGGAGACCATGATCGAGCGGCTGGCCGACGACCACGCCAACGCCCGCCGGCTGGCCGAGGGGCTGCGCCGCCTGCCGCAGGTTGACCTCGCGCCCGACGCGCCCCGCACCAACCTGCTGTTCTTTGGCCTGCGCCCGGAGTGCACGCTGGACGCTCCCACCGTGGCCGCCCGGCTGGCCGCAGGGGGAGTGCTGATCCTTGCCCGCGGCCCGCGCAATTTCCGCGCCGTTACCCACAACTGGGTTACCGCAGAAAACGTGGATGCGGCAGTGGAGGCGTTCCGGGAAGTGCTGCATGAGTCTTGATGCGATTCGCGGAGAATTCTCTCGAAAATTCACTTGACCCCCGCTCGTCCCCCGACTATAATTACACCTTCACACTGTAGGAACTGCAACTTGCTACTCACAGCCTCCGAAACGCGAGCAGGGGTGCATCCCATGCGCCACACCCGGTAGGGGGACGCCAGGCTGCCAGTTGTTCGGACAGGCTCGTAAACGTAGGTTCCCGGCTCGTGGGGCGGCCTGGCCGTTCGCCCACCGCCAGGGCAGGAGAAGAATATGGCCTCTACTGACGGTCGCAAAAACTACGCGCGGATCCCGGACAAGTATGACTTGCCGAGTCTGATCGAAGTACAGCTTAATTCCTTCGAAGGGTTCAAGAATGTGGGACTGGGTGAGTTGTTAGACGAAATCTCCCCGATCGAGTCCTACAACAAGGGCATGAAGCTCTTCTGGCCCGGCCGCACCCCGGAAGCCCGAGAGTTTGATCTGAAATACTGGTTCGAGGACCCCAAGCACCCGCTCGACGAGTGCGTCGAGCGCGACCTGACCTATGCCTCGCCGCTGTACGTCTCGGTGCTGCTGGCCGGGCCGGAAATCCCGGAGCCGGTGAAGTCCACCATTTTCCTGGGCGACTTCCCGTTGATGACCGAGAACGGCACCTTTATCGTCAACGGCACCGAGCGCGTGGTGGTCTCCCAGCTCATCCGGTCCCCCGGCGTGTACTTCGAAGCCGAGGAGGACCGCACCTCCGGCCGCCGGTTGGCCACCTCCAAACTGATCCCCGACCGGGGCGCATGGATGGAGTTCGAGACCCGCAAGAGCGACTACCTCACGGTAAAGTTCAACCGCAAGCGCACCGTGCCGGTCACCATCCTGCTGCGCGCCCTGGCCGCTGTCGGCGATGGCATGCCGCAGGCCCTCATTAAAGAAGGGACCGACGAAGAGCTTCTGGCCCTGTTCCGCGAGGTGGACACCAACCCCGATCACCAATACATTGCTGCCACCCTGCGCCAGGAGCCTACATGGGAACCGCGCGACCGGCGCACCATTGCCCAGGAAGCGCTTATCGAGTTCTACAAACGCATGCGCCCGGGCGACCCGCCCACGCTGGACAACGCGCGTGAATACATGGATCAGCAGCTCTTCGATCAGCGCCGCTATGACCTTGAACGGGTGGGGCGCTACAAGCTCAATCAGAAGCTTGGCCTGCACACCACCGTCCCGCTGACGCACCGCACGGTGACCCAGCACGACATCGTCAAGCTGCTCGAGCGCATGATCCTGATCAACAACGGGGTGGAGAACCCGGACGATATTGACCATCTGGGCAACCGCCGGGTGAAGACGGTCGGCGAGCTGATCCAGCAGAAGCTGCGCATTGGCCTGCGCCGCACCGAGCGGGTTATTAAGGAGCGCATGTCCATCCGCGAGCAGGAAGTTGTCTCGCCCGTCACCCTGATCAACATTCGCCCGGTGGTGGCCTCTATCCGTGAGTTCTTCGGCTCCAGCCAGCTCTCGCAGTTCATGGATCAGACCAACCCGCTGGCCGAACTGCGCCACAAGCGCACCCTTTCCGCCCTCGGCCCGGGCGGCCTGCGCCGTGAGCGGGCCGGTTTCGACGTGCGCGACGTGCATCACTCGCACTACGGGCGCATCTGCCCCATCGAGACCCCGGAAGGACCCAACATCGGCCTGATCGGGCGCCTGGCATCGTACGCGCGCATCAACGAGTTCGGCTTCATTGAGACCCCCTACCGGCGGGTGGTGCGCTCCCTGCGCCCCGACGACCCGGCCTTGATTGGCCGGCGCCTGCGCGAAGGGGTGATCCACCCGGAGACCGGCGAGGTGTTGGGGGCCGCCGGCGCCGAAGTCACCCCTGAACTGGCCGCGAAGCTTTCTGCGCTGCCTGCCGGCCTCCCGGTTGTGCCCTTCGTTTCGGACGATATCAGCTACCTCTCGGCCGACACCGAAGACAAGTACATCATTGCTCAGGCCAACGCGCCGCTGGACGCGCATAATGAGTTCGTCCGGCCGCGCGCCTCCTGTCGCTACCACTCGCGTTTTCTGTTCGCCACGCCGGCGCAGATTGACTACATGGACGTGGCGCCGCGTCAGATCGTGGGCATCAGCGCCTCGCTGATACCCTTCCTTGAGCACGACGACGCCAATCGGGCGTTGATGGGCTCCAACATGATGAATCAGGCAGTCCCCCTCTTGCGCCCGGAGGTGCCCATCGTGTCCACCGGAATGGAGCAGCGGGCTGCGCTGGATTCCGGCCAGGTGATCGTTTCCGGTAGCGATGGGGTGGTGGAGTCGGTCACCGGCCCAGAGGTCTTGGTGCAGGAAGGCCCGAACAAGCAACGC
>CAYZNA010000238.1:0-1573 GCA_964478665.1 uncultured Anaerolineales bacterium | reverse complement strand
TGGTGCTTTCCGTGACGGGCAGCGAGGTCGTGTTGCAGACGAGCGCGAACAAGAAGCGCACGTACCGGTTGCGCAAGTTCAACCGGTCCAACCAGAGCACCTGCATTGACCAGCGCCCGGCGGTGGTCAAGGGCCAGATCGTGCACCGCGACGACGTGATCGCCGACTCGTCCTCCACCGACCACGGCGAACTGGCGCTGGGCCAGAATGTGCTGGCGGCCTTCATGTCGTGGGAGGGCGGCAACTATGAGGACGCCATCTTGATTTCCGAACGCCTGGTGCGGGAGGACCGCTTCACCTCCATTCACATCGAGAAGCACGAAGTGGAGGCCCGCGACACCAAGCTGGGGCCGGAGGAGATTACCTACGACATCCCCAACGTGGGCGAGGATGCCCTGAAGGACCTCGATGAACACGGCATCATCCGCGTTGGGGCCGAGGTCGGCCCCAATGATATCCTGGTAGGCAAGATTACCCCCAAGGGCGAGAAGGAACTCACCCCGGAGGAAAAGCTGCTGCGCGCCATTTTTGGTGAGAAGGCCCGCGAAGTGAAAGATTCATCCCTGCGGCTGCCGCACGGCGAGAAGGGCAAGGTGGTGGACGTGAAGGTCTTCACCCGCGAGGAGCACCGCGACCTGCCCGCTGGCGTGGACAAAATGGTGCGCGTCTCGGTGGCCCAACGCCGCAAGCTGACCGAAGGCGACAAGATGGCCGGCCGGCACGGCAACAAGGGCGTGATCTCGCGCGTAGTCCCGATTGACGACATGCCGTTCCTCGAGGACGGCACCCCGATTGACATCATCCTCAACCCACTTGGCGTGCCAGGCCGCATGAACATCGGCCAGATCTTTGAGACCCACCTCGGCTGGTCGGCCAGCCGGCTGGGCTTCCGGGCGGTCTCACCGGTGTTCGATGGCGCCGACGAGGCAGAAATCGAGGCCGAACTGGCCCGCGCGTGGATGATTGATCAGGCCTGGCAAAGCGTAACCGGCCGTGCCTGGACGTGGGCGCTCGAACATGGCTACGACGAAGAGTCGCTGACCGACGACGACGAAGTGCGGCGCCTGTATCTGGAGGACTGGCTGTCAGACCGGGACTACGACAACGAGCTGCTGGCCATTGACACCAACTATGCCCGCCGTTCGGCGCTGCGAGAGTGGCTGCAGGAGCAAGGGTTCGACGCCGAGGCGTTGTTAGTGTTTGAGGATAGCACCCTCGAGTCCTGGAATCGCCCGGCTGTTGACCAGGCCGCCATTGACACCTGCGTACAGACCTGGCTGCGCCAGCAGGGCCAGGACCCGGGAGAGTTGACCGGCCGGGAACTGCGCAGCCGCGCCGACGAAGTGATGCGCGACACCGGGAACCTGCTGCCGCTGCTGGGCAAGATGTATCTGCGCGATGGCAAGACCGGCGCGCGTTTCGACCAGCCGGTAACGGTGGGAATCATCTTCATGATGAAGCTGGCCCACCTGGTGGAAGACAAAGTGCATGCGCGCTCCACCGGCCCGTACTCGCTGGTGACCCAACAGCCGCTGGGCGGCAAGGCGCAGTTCGGCGGGCAGCGCTTCGGCGA
>CAYZNA010000237.1:0-6164 GCA_964478665.1 uncultured Anaerolineales bacterium | reverse complement strand
GCACCCCGCACCCTAGGCGGGGCATCCCAATGCCCCGCTCTTCCCCCATCACGCTCTCCAGCCACGCCGCCAGCACCAGCTTCGCCGCTTTCGGCAACTCGGGCGGCAGCCCCAGCAGCGCCCGCGCGCGCGGCATCTTGCGCTGACTATCCGACCACCAGACTGGTGACACTATAAATTAACCTGTCAAAAAAGGCAACTCCCATGACCACCGCTGGCATTCCCAAAAAGATCGGCCGTCATGCGTTCCGTGTCCTCAACCGCGGCGGCCTCGCCGTGCGCAGCCCGCTGGATTGAGGGGTAGGTACCCCTGCCTGCCCTCGGGGGCTGTCCGCTCAAGCCATGCGCTTCAGCGTCTCCTCCGCCTGCCTCAGCCGCGCCAGAGTGGTCTCCCGGCCCAGCACTTCCATGCACTCGAACAGCGGCGGGCTGACGGCCTGTCCGGTGACGGCCATGCGCAGGATGCCGAACAACTGCCCCGGCTTCAGGCCCAGTTCCTCCGCGAGGCTGCGCATGGGCGTTTCCATTTCCGCGTGGGCAAAAGCGGGCAGGGCGGAGAGCAGGCCGATGGAGCGGCGGAGGGCTTCGGCGGATTGGGCGGGCGTCATTCCTTTGCCCACCAGCGTGGCCGGGTCGGGGAAAACGTCCTCGCGGAAGAAAAAGCCGGCGAAGTCCACCGCGTCGTCCAGCGTCACCAGCCGTTCCTGTACCAGCGGGGCGATGGCCTGCAGGGTGGCGTCGTCCGGTCGGAGGCCGACCTTCTCGAAGTACGGCCGGATGCGCCCGGCCAGGTCGGCGGGGGCCAGGCGGCGGATGTGCGCGCCGTTGAAGTGGTCGAGTTTCTCGAAGTTGACCCGCGCCGGGGAAGGGTTGAGATGGTCGAGGTCAAAGCGCGCGATCATTTCCTCCATCGGCAAGAGCGTCTCATCCGGCCCGAAACTGGCGCCCATCAGCGCGATCCAGTTGATGACCGCCTCCGGCACGTAGCCCTGATCGCGCAGGCCGAGCACAAAGATCTCCTGCTCCGATTTCAAGTGGCGCTTGCTCATCTTGCCTTTGCCGGAGGGGTTGAGGAAGACGGACAGGTGGACCCACACCGGCTCCTGCCAGCCGAAGGCGCGGATGAGCAGGGCGTGGAGGGGAAAGGTGGAGAGCCACTCGGCGCCGCGAAAGACGTGGGTGATGCCCATCAGGTGGTCGTCCAGCATGGCGGCCAGATGGTACAGGGCCAGCCCGTCCGATTTCACGATGATGAAGTCATCCAGATTCCTGTTCTCCACGGTGATGTCGCCGCGCAGGCGGTCGTGGGCGGTGGTGACGCCCTCCTGCGGGGTGCTGAATCGGATGACGAAGCTTTCTCCGCTGCCGGCGCGGGCCTCCGACTCTGAGGGCAGCAGGCGGCGGCAGTGTCCGTCGTACTTGAACGGCTCCTTGCGCTGCTGTTGCTCCTTGCGCACGCTCTTCAGCCGCTCCGGTGTGCAGAAGCAGCGGTAGGCATGGCCGCTCGCCAGCAATTGCTGCGCGTGTTGCTGATAGATCTCCCTGCGCGCAAGCTGATTGTACGGCGCGTGAGGGCCGCCCACATCCGGGCCTTCGTCCCATTGCAGCCCCAGCCAGTGAAGCGCCGTGAGCAGTTCGTCGTAGTATTCTGGGGCGCTGCGCTTTCGGTCGGTGTCCTCGACGCGCAGGATGAACTGGCCTCCGGTCTGTCGCGCCAGCAGATAATTGTACAGCGCCGTGCGCGCGCCGCCGATGTGGAAGTGGCCGGTGGGGGAGGGGGCGAAGCGGACGCGGACGGGGGTCAAGGGATGCTCTCGTTAGTTGGGAACTGGCTGGCTGCGGATTTCGACTCGCAGGGCGCGGGCGATGCGCAGCACATCCTCGAAGCGAGCCGTGCGATACCCGGAGGCTTCGTAGGCTTCCAATTCCTCCGGGTTGATATTCAGGCGTTGCGATAGATCGGACAGCGAAAGATTTCGGGCCAGCCGGGCGTGGACCAGTGCTTGCGGGACTTCCGACAGCGCAGTGACCGCCAGCGGTGACGGCGCTTCCAGATGGGTCTCGTATTCTGCCAGTTCATTTCTCAGGTCGCCAATCTGAGATTCCAGGGCAGCCAGCATAGCCCGGAACAGGGTGGTGTCATTGGCAGGCAACAGCGCCCGGCTCTGCGCCAGTGCAGACAGGAGGCGTTCCAGTTGGATTTCCGTGGTCTCGCGTTGCAACTCGTTCTCAATCATCTTCAAGTTCCTCCGCTGCCAGGTCAACGACGAGGATTCCCCGCCGTGTTCCATTCCGGCTGGTCTGGAAGAATTCAACGAATGGCGTGCCCGAACCTGCTTCGATCCAGAAGTGCGGGAAGAAGTCCATGTGGCAGTTCTCCCCGTTCGTTGAAGTCGGGAATCATGCGATTGGGCGAAATCAAAACTCGATCTGCTTTTGCCTGAGCACCACGCTCTCCACCAGTCCGATGCCGAGCAGTTTGGTCAGCAGGGAACTGCCGCCGTAACTGATGAAGGGCAGCGGCAGCCCGGCCACCGGCAGCAGGTTGAGCTTCATGCCGACGTGGAAGGCCGCATGATAGAAGATCAGCGTGGCCACCCCGTAGCAGATCAGGGCGCCGAACGGGTCACGGGCCAGGCGCGCCGCTCGCAGGCAGCGCCAGACGATGAAGCCCAGCAGCAGGATCACGATCAGCGCGCCTGCCATGCCGAACTCGCAGGCGGTAGCAGAAAAGATGAAGTCGGTGTGGCGCACTTTGAGAAAGCGCAGTTGCACCTGGGGGCAGTGCCGGTACCCCTGCCCCCACAGCCCGCCGGAGCCGATGCTGATGAGCGATTGGTCAACGTTGTACTGGGCGTCGGGATTGCCGGAAGGGAAGATAAACTGGATGATGCGGGCGCGCTGGTAATTTCGCAGAAACGGCCACAGCAGGACCGGGGCAGCGAAGCCGCCCATGGCAAAGGTGGCAAGGTGTGTCCATCGCAGCCCGGCCGCCCACACCATGGCGAACCACACCACGATCAGCATGAGCGCGGTGCTCAAGTCCGGCTGGATAAAAATGAAGCCCACCGGCACGCCCACGTAAACCAGGCTGAGCGCCACCCAGCGGAACTGCTTCAGCCGCTCCTGGTAACGCGCCAGAAAGGCCGCCAGCACAATGATGAGCAGAATCTTGGCCAGCTCGGATGGCTGGATGATCACGATGCCGGCGTCCAGCCAGCGCGACGCGCCGAAGGAGCTGAGGCCGGCTATGGCCACCGCGCCCAGTGACAGGCAAGTGAACAGATAAATCGGGCGCGAAACGGCCGACCAGAAGCGATAGTCAATGGCTGCGGTGACAAACAGCACGGCCAGCCCGATGGCGCCATAGATGATCTGCCGGGGCACCAGATTCTCGTTAATCAGAGTCTGGTTGCCGGCGATGGCAGAGGAAATCATCACCACGCCGAAAATCATCGAGAGCATGGTGGCGCCCAGCAGCGAGAAGTCGAAGTGTCGCCAGAGTTTGCCCGGCACTGTCTCACCGTCTCTTTCGGCGCGAGTTGGCCGGCAAAAGCGGGATGTTGGCCACCAGCCGGCTTTCGCGGTTATCGCGCGATAGGCTGATTTCCACCTCGTCGCGGTTGATGTCCACGTGTCGGGAGATCACAGCGATGATTTCGTCCTTCAGGGCGTCAATGACCGCCGGCGAAATATCGGCTCGGTCGTGAATGAGCACCAGCCGCAGGCGCTCCTTTGCCGTGGACGCGCTGGCTCTATTCCCCTGACCCAACAGACTGCGCAGGAAATTGCTCATCTCAGCCTCCGGGCCTGACCAGCCGCGACAGACGGCTAAAGAAACTCTTTGGTTCTTCGAGCGACAGGAAAGGCACTTGATCGCCATCCAACCGGCGGGCGATGTTGCGATAGGCTTGTCCAGCCCGGCTCTTGCCATCCAATACCACCGGGGCGCCCCTGTTGCTGGAGACCACGATCATCTCGTCTTCTGGCACCATCCCGATCAACTCAATGGCCAGCAGGTCCAACACATCGGCTGTGTCCAGCATGTCGCCGCGTTTGACCATGTCCGGGCGCACGCGGTTGATGATCAATTCTGCCGGTCCCTTCTGCTCGGCCTCGATCAGCCCCACAATCCGATCGGCGTCGCGCACCGCGGAAATCTCCGGATTGGTGACAATCAGCACCCGGTCGGCCGGGGCAATGGCGTTGCGAAACCCGCGCTCGATGCCGGCCGGCGAGTCGATCAGGATCCAGTCGAACTCCGGCCGCAATTCGTCGCACAGGCGGATCATGTCGGAGGGCGAGACGGCGGTTTTGTCGCGCGTCTGCGCGGCCGGGATCAGATACAGCCCCGACAGGCGCTTGTCTTTGATCATGGCCTGCTTTAGCCGGCAGCGCCCCTCCACCGCGTCTACCAGATCGTACACGATGCGGTTCTCCAGCCCCATGACCACGTCCAGGTTGCGCAGGCCAATGTCGCCATCTATGCACACCACTTGCCTGCCGCCGCCGGCCAGCGCTGCGCCAACGTTGGCCGTGGTGGTGGTTTTGCCGACCCCGCCCTTGCCGGATGTAATGGTAACAACTTTAGCTGCCATGTGGTTCTCCCGATTGCGGATTGTGAGCCGCTCAGCGACTTCGCAACCCCGACCCGCCGTGCGCAATCGTCATTCGCGTGGGTTCCAGTGCTCCGCTACAAGTTTGCCCTGCCGGATGCGAGCGATCTCCGGCTGGCTCTGCCCGCCCTGCGCCGGGGAGATGGCGATCTGGCCGGCGACGCGCAACTGGGTGGGCGACAGTTCCAGGGCGCACACCACCGCGTTTTCGTCTCCGGCTGCCCCGGCGTGGGCCGTGCCGCGCAGCCGCCCCCACACCACCACATCGCCCCCGGCGATGATTTCTGCGCCCGGGTTGACATCCCCGATCACCACCACGTGCCCGGGGTAGCTGAGCGAGTTGCCGGAACGTAGCGTCCGCCGGATAAGCACAGCCTCCTCGCCACTGAGGCGGGTATCGAGCGGCCGGTCAACCGGATCGGGCGGGGGAGGCGGGCCGGGCAGTTCGGTCAACAGGCCCAGCGAGAGGGCGGCGTTGAGCGCGACCGGCGAGTCGCTCAGCACCACCCACAGGTGCATGTTGCGCTCTGAGAACTGGTCGCGCAGTTCGCCCAGCTGGGCCGCAGACAGCGAGCGCCCGCCGGCCCGCAGCACCACCCTGGCGCCTTGAAAGAATTCGGCGCTTTCATCCAGGCGTTGCAGCAGCGCCGGCTGCACCACAGCCCAGTCGCCGTCCGGGACGGTGACCAGCAGGCCCTCGCGGATGCCCTTAATAGAGATGATCTGGCTCACGGTTATGCACCAATCTGACGCGGGGATTATAGCATGAGAGATTGCCCGGTGACCGGGGTGGCGGCCTGTGTGTACTTGCAGGACAGCCCAGTTCACCGGCAGACCGGGCGCCGGGCGCTTGCAGGCCCGCGGCAGGCACCTGCCAGGCGCACCTGGTGCAGTTCCGGCCGGCGCAGCGCTGGTGCAGTGCTGTGATGAGAGGCGGGGCAGACCGCGGCCGGAGTTAGTCGGCGAGGTCCGCTCCGGGCAGGGCAGTCTGGAACGCTGCCAGCGTGGCGGCGTCCAGCGCCGTATCCAGCAGCGGCTCCAGTTGTTGGGCGCTAAGGCGCCGCAACTGCTCCAGGAGCGGGATGGGCAGTGGGCCAAACCTGCGGGCCAGAATCCTGCGCAGGTCGGCAAGGCGCGCCTGGCGTTCTCCTTGCTGCATACCCTGTTGCAGGCCCTGTTGCAGGCCCTGATTGAGGCCCTGTTGCAGGCCCTGATTGAGGCCCTGTTGCAGGCCCCGCTGCAGACCCTGCTGTAGACCTTCGTCCAGCTTCTCCTGCAGCCAGTCATCAATGAAACTCGCTTCACGCAGCATCTCAACCTCCTCTTTGAAAAAGCGCCACAGAAACTCCCGATCAAAGTATCGTGAACCAATCGTCACCGCGCAGGCCAGCAGATCCGCCCGCTTGCGCCGGTCGCTTTCCCGCAGGATCAGCGCCCGCTCGCGGGCCAGGGTGGCCTCGTCTGGCGAGTCGCGTTGCAGCGCGACCAGCAGGGGCGCCAGTTCCGGCCACTCTCCGGCTGCAATCCGGTCGGCGTATTCCCACAGCC
>CAYZNA010000236.1:0-6232 GCA_964478665.1 uncultured Anaerolineales bacterium | reverse complement strand
TGTGCGTCCGGGGCAGGTGTGCGTCCGGGGCAGGTGTGCGTGCGGTGCAAGTGTTCGAGGTTTGAGATCGGAGATTGCGGGGCGGCTTCGATGTCCACCGCGATGGTGTTGTAGACCGCCGGCGCCATCTGGGAGGCCAGGAAGCGCTGCCAGATCAGACGATACAGCTTGAGTTGATCGCGGTCCAGCCATTCCGAGAGCGCCTCCGGCCGGTTTGACAGCGCAGTGGGGCGGATGGCCTCGTGGGCCTCCTGCGCGCCGCGCGTGCGGGTCTTGTAGACCGGGGCGCTCTCCGGCAAGTATTCGGCGCCGTAACGCTCGCGGATCAGGTCGCGGGCCTCGGCCCTGGCCCCCTCGGAAATATTGGTGGAGTCGGTGCGCATGTAGGTGATCAGGCCGGTGGTCTCGCCCGATCCCAGGTCTACGCCTTCGTAAAGCGCCTGGGCCAGGGCCATGGTGCGGCGGGCGGTGAATCCCAGCCGGCGCGAGGCCTCCTGTTGCAGGGTGGAGGTGGTGAAGGGCGCGGAGGGGCGGCGCCGGCGCTCGCCGCGCCTGATTTCGCTGACCGTGTAGCGCGCGCCTGCCAACGCGGCCAGGTGCGGGCGCACCTCGGCCTCGCCCCGCAGGTCCGGCTCGCGATCTCCGATGCGGGCCAGCCGGGCCATGAACTGGCGCCGTTGGGGGCCGGGGTGATGGCGGCGCAATTCGGCCGCCACCGTCCAGTATTCCGCCGGCGCAAAGTTCTCAATCTCACGCTCGCGGTCCACGATCAGGCGCACCGCCACGCTCTGCACCCGTCCGGCTGAGAGCCGGCTGCGGACCCTGGTCCACAAGATGGGGCTGATGCCGTAGCCAACCAACCGGTCCAGCACCCGCCGCGCCTGCTGCGCATCCACCAGGTGGCTATCAATGGACCGCGTCTGGTTGAAGGCCGCCTGAATGGCGGGGCGGGTAATCTCGTGGAACACCACTCGGCGGGTCCGTCCGGGGTCAATCTCGGCGGCCTCGGTCAGGTGCCAGGCGATGGCCTCCCCTTCGCGGTCGGGGTCGGTGGCGAGGTAGACCTCGGCCGCCTTTGCCGCGGCGGCCTTGAGTTCCTTCACCAGCGCGCGCTTCTCGTTGGGGACCCGGTACTTCGGCTGGAACCCGTTCTCAATGTCTACCGATAACTGCGAGCGCAGCAGGTCGCGCACGTGACCCACCGAAGCTTTGACGGTGTAGCCCTTGCCCAGGAACTTGCCCACCGTGCGGGCTTTGGCCGGCGACTCCACAATCACCAGCTTGCCGGCGCGGCGCGCCGGCCGGGCTGCCTTGCTGGCAGGCTGCTTCTCCACCACCGGGCGCTCCAGCCCGGCGTGGGCCGGGGTCTCGCCCATCTTAAACATCGTGGTACCGCAGACCGGGCAACTGCCGCGCGTGGCGGGCATCCCGCGAGCGGTAAACACCGCCTGGGGGAATCCCATCTCGCGTTTCTGCTTGCACTTCATGCAAAAGGCTTCCATCAACACATCCTCAGTCTCTACCGGGTAATTATAGATACCGTTCGCCGCCTTCGGTCTGCCTCAAACGGGCCACAATCTCGCGCACCTCTTGCGAGCGACTCAGCGGGCAAATCAGTAGCACGTCGGGGGTGTCCACCACCACCAGTTCTTCCAATCCAATCAGGGCAATAAGACGCCGGTCGTGATCCGGGGCAGCGTAGACCAGCGCGCCGCGGGTATCCAGTGCAATGTGCTCGCCGCCCACCATCACGTTGCCCTGCGCATCGGCGGGCAGCAGCCCGGCCAGGGTCTCCCAGCTACCCACGTCGGTCCAGCCCAGGTCGATCACCGGGACGACCACCACCCCGCGCGCGCCTTCCATGATCCCGTAATCAATAGTCTCGGGCTCGCTGCCGGGCCACAACGTCGCCACGGCCGCCGCCCGGGCTTCACCGGATTGCCCGGCGGCTTCGATCTGGCGCAGAGTGTGGTACAGGGCGGGCATCTGGCGCTCGAACTCGGCCAGAATCACGTCCACCCGCCAGGCGAACATGCCGGAATTCCAGCTATGGCGCCCGTCGTTCCACAGTTGATCGGCCAGTTCCTGGGGCGGCTTTTCTTTAAAGCGGACGGCGCGGTAGGCTACCGCTTCCCCGACCCGGACCGCCTCCTGGCCCCGTTCGATGTAGCCGTAGCCGGTGCCGGGGAAGGTGGGCGTGATCCCGAGCGTGACCAGGTGCCCGGCCCGAGCCAGCTCCCCGGCAGCGGCCAGCACCTCGCGGAAGCGGGCCTCGGCCCGGATGTAATGATCGGCGGTCAGCATGACCATGCGCGCCTGCGGGTCTATCCCTCGCAAATGGATAGCAGCCAGCCCCACCACCGAGGCCGTGCCGCGCGGCATGGGTTCCAGCAGGAAGTTCTCCGCCGGAATCTGCGGGCGGGAGGCGCGCAGAATCTCGGCTTGCTCGGCCACGGTCACCACCAGAATGCGCTCGGGCGGGAACAGCGGGGCTGGCCCCCGAGTGCCGCAGGTATCGGGGGCCAGCCCCCGAGTGGTGCGATCGGGGGCCAGCCGGTCCACCGCCAGCTCGAACATGCTGCGTTCCCCGAACAGCCGCAGGGCCTGCTTGGGCAACCCCCGCCGCGAAAGCGGCCACAGGCGCGTGCCGCCCCCGCCGGCCATGATTACGGCGTAATAGTTGTCGGACATCTCTCACTCCACTTACCACTTACCACTCACCAGCAGTTCGTAAGTGGTAATTGGTAATTGGCAACGCCCGCCCCCTTCAATCAATGCGATATTCCCCACGCGGCTCGCGCGCCAGGACGTATTTCATGCCGCCCACCTGGCGCACCATGCCCTTCAGCTCCATCATTGCCAGCGTGCCGGATACCTGACCGATGGGCAGCCCGCACTGCGCCCGCAGTTCATCCACGTGGAGCGGCTCGGCGGAGAGGTGCGAGAGCAGCAGGCTTTCGGTGGGGTCGGCCGGCAGCGCGGCCCGCGCCTCAACGTGCTGGTGGATGCGAGTGAGGTTGAGGGCCTCCAGAATGTCATCTGCCGAGCGCACCAACTGGGCGCCATCCTGAATCAACCGGTTAGCGCCCTTGCTGGCGTGCGACAGAATGCTGCCCGGCACCACAAACACTTGCCGGCCGTGCTCGGCGGCCATCTCGGCGGTGATCAACGCGCCGCTGACCTCGCCGGCCTCCACCACCAGCGTGCCCAGGGTCAGGCCGGAGATCACCCGATTGCGAGCCGGGAAGTTGCCGCTCTCCGGCGGCACGCCCACGGCAAACTCGCTCAGCAGGGCGCCCTGGCGGGCGATGGCCGCCGCCATGCGGGCGTTTTCCGACGGGTACACCCGGTCCAGCCCACAGCCGAGCACCGCCAGGGTGCGGCCTCCGGCGTCCAGCGCAGCCATGTGGGCGGCGCTGTCAATGCCCCGCGCCAGCCCGCTGACGATGGTCACCCCGCTGGCGGCCAACTGGTAGGACAGTTCGCGAGCCACTTCCCGGCCATAGGCGGTGGCGCGACGGGTGCCCACCACCGCCACGGCCCATTCGTCGGCTTCGGTCAGTTGGCCCTTGAGGTAGAGCAGCGGCGGGGGATTGGGGATCTCCAGCAGCAGTTGAGGGTAGCCCGGGTCGTCCCAGCACAGCAGGCCCAGGCCGGCAGTGCGGGCCAGCTCGGCGTCGAGGTCCAGATTCTTGCGCAGCGCCAGCAGCGAGGCCAGCGAGCGCCTGTCCAGCCCGGCGCGAGCCAGCTCCAGCGAGTCGGCCCCCCAGGCAGTCTCCAGATCGCCAAAGTGACTGAGCAGGCCGCGCAGCCGGGCCGCGCCAATGCCCCGCACGCGGCTAAAGGCGATCCAGTAGCGGTATCGCTCGGCAGTTCCCCCGGCCTCAGCCCCCATGCTAACGTAACCCCTCCAACAAGTGGACCAGCAGCCGCCCGGCCTCCAGATCGTATTTCAGCACAACCGAGGGGATGGCCGGCAACAGTATCTCACTCTCGGCCTCGTCGCGCACCAGATACACATCGTTGGCGCCGGTCTGCATGATCTGCATCACCCGCCCGAGGCGCTCCCCGGCGTCCGTCATCACTTCCAGCCCCTCCACCTCGTGGAAGTAATACCGGCCGGGAGGCAACGGCCCGGCGTCGCCGGCGCGGATGAACACCTGTGCCCCGCGCAAGGTCTCGGCCTGAGCGCGGTCGCCGACCCCGGCCAGCGACAGCAGCATGTCGCGGCCATGCCGCCGGGCGGAGGCCACGCCGAAGCGGCGGCGGCGCGGCCCGAGATACACGTGCTCCAGCTCGTTCAGCCGGTCCGGGAAGTCGGTTTCCACGCTGAGCAGCAAGTCGCCGCGCGTGCCGTGGGGACGCCGCACCTCGCCGACCAGCAGGTATTCGGGGGCGGGACGCCTGCCGCGCGCGGAAGCGGTCATCCGATTTCCAGATCGGCGCGCATGCCCTCACGCGCCGCTGCCACCCGCACCAGGGCACGGATGGCGTTGGCCACCCGGCCTCCGCGGCCGATCACGCGGCCCATATCCTCCTCGGCCACCAGCAGGTCAAGGTCCACCTTTCCGCCGTGGACGTGCTCGATAACTCTGACCTCGGTCGGATCATCCACCAGCGAACGGGCGATGAACTCCACCAATTCCTTCACTGTGCCACCTCCTGCGGGACAGGGTCGCGCCCTGCTCGGGCGCCGGCCGGCCTGCCCAGGATTCTTGCCATCGGGAACCGGCTCTACGACTCGGCGGCTGCCGCTTCGCGGGCCTTCTGCTTCTTGCTCTTGCCGCGCGAGGCCTGGCCAATCTTCTCGTCGCGGCGGGTGCGGCTGGTCAGGTTGCGGGCCTCTTCTCCGGCCTTCGCCTCGGCCAGCAGGCCCTCCAGCGCCTCGCCGCCCTTGAAGCGCTCGAAGCGCTCCAGCGTGCCGGTGACTCTGAACAACTGCAGCACCGAGTCGCTGGGCTGCGCGCCATTCTTCAGCCAGTGATAGACCCGATCTTCCTGTACCTGGATGGTGGCCGGCTCGGTGCGGGGATTATAGTACCCCAGATTCTCGAGAAACCGGCCATCGCGCGGGCTTTCCCGATGGGCAGCCACCAGCCGGAAGCTGGGCTGCCCTCTGGAACCCACTTTGCGCAAACGAATACGAACCATTGGGATCTGTCTCCTTGTCGTGCGATTCAGCGAATCTACGATTCAGCGAAGCTACGAAGCTACGAATCTACGAATCTACGAATCTACGAATCTACGATTCAGCGATTCTGCGAATCAACGGTGGGGGATGCGGAGGCTCAGCCGAATAGCCGGCCCAGCCCGCGCATGCCGCCCTTCGTGCCCATCTGCTTGAACAGCTTTTGCATGGTGCGGTACTGTTTGAGTAATTGGTTGATCTCTTGCACCTGCGTACCGGAGCCGGCCGCAATGCGGCGTTTGCGGCTGCCGTTGAGGATCTGCGGATAGCGACGCTCGCGGCGGGTCATGCTGCCAATGATGGCCTCGGTGCGCCGCAACTGCTGCTCGGCCAGTTTGGGGTCAACCTGGCGCGCCATCTGGCCCATGCCGCCGGGGAGCAACTCCAACACCTGGCCGATCGGCCCCAGTTTGCGCATCTGGCGCAACTGGCCGGCGAAGTCCTCCAATGTGAACTGGCCGGACATCAGGCGTTCGGCCTGCTCTTCGGCCTGCTCGGCGTCCAGCGCGGCCTCGGCCTTTTCGATCAGCCCGAGCACGTCGCCCATGCCGAGGATGCGGGAGGCCAGCCGCCCGGGGTCGAACTCGTCCAGCGCGTCCAGCTTTTCACCGGTACCCAGGTACTTGATCGGCACGCCGGTCACCGAGCGCATGGAAATGGCCGCCCCGCCGCGGGCATCGCCGTCCACTTTGGTCAGCACCAGCCCGGTCAACCCCACCCGTTGGTGGAAGCCCTCGGCGATGTGCACCGCTTCCTGGCCGGTCATGGCGTCGGCCACCAGCAGCACCTCCACCGGGTTGCTCAGCGCCTTGATGGCCTCCAGCTCGCGCATCATGTCGTCGTCAATTTGCAGACGGCCGGCGGTGTCCAGCAGCACCACCGAACTGCCCTCGCGCGCCGCCTGGGCGATGCCCCGCGCGCACACCTCGGTGGGGGCGGCGTTCTCGGCGGCGAAGACCGGCACACCCACCTGCGCGCCGAGAGTCTGCAGTTGCTGCACCGCCGCCGGGCGGCACAGGTCGGCGGCCACCAGCAGGGCGCGCT
>CAYZNA010000235.1:0-6243 GCA_964478665.1 uncultured Anaerolineales bacterium | reverse complement strand
TCCTCCGCCACCGCGCGCAGGTCGGGCAGATCGCTGGCAATCACCGGGCGGCCATAACCGGCGGCGCGATGCAGCACGCTGGAGGCGCCGGTGGAGGCGGCGTAGGGCAAGAGCACCACACTGGCGCGAGCAAAGGCGCGCCGCAATTCGGCCTCGGTCAACGTGCCCGGCCAGTGCACGCCCGGCAGGTCGCCCACCTGCGCCCGCACCGAAGCCACGTAGCCCGGAAAGCGCGGGTGATCGGCTCCGGCCACGGTCAGGGTAACAGCCGGGTCGTCCCGGCGCACCTGCTCAAAGGCGGCCAGGGTGCGCAGCAAACCCTTATAGGGCGCAAAGGTGGCAAACAGCAGCAGGTTGTCCCGCCCCGGCGCCGGGAGAGGCAGCAGTTCCGGCTGGCTGAAGAGGCCGTGTGGCAAGTAGTGCAGGTTTGTCGCCCCATACGCCGCCCCCATCCGCCCCACGTAGCTGCGCAGGGTCAGGCAGATCGCATCGGCCCGCAGTAACAGCCGGGTGGCCAGGCGCCCTCCCAGGTGGGTCAGCCGTCCGTTGGGCGCTCCCACCGCCCGCAGGTGCACCACTTCCAGCAATTCGTGCAATGTGACCACCGTGGGGAAGCCGGCCTGTCGCACCAGCAGCGGGGTGGCCAGTCCCAGCAGGTTGCTCAGCCGCCCGCGCCCGAACACAGTAAAGCCAAGGTTGAACCACACCATGTCGGGTCGCTCGGCCCGGATGGTGCGCGGCAGGCGAGCCGTTAGCAGCGCGTCGTCCGCGCTCCAGATACGGTGCACGGTCACGCCGGGCAGGATTGGAGCCGGGGCTACTGGCGTTGCGGGGTGCGGCGCCAGCACCACAATCCGCTCGAAACGGCCGCTATCGGCCAGCCCGCGCGCGACATGCCAGCCGTATTGCCCGATGCCGGAGATGTCGGGGGGAAAGGGCGAGACGATGCACAGCTTCATTGGGGTCAGGGGCTGTTCCGCGCGGGAGGCCTGCCGGCGCGATGCGCCGGTACGTTAATGGGGTCGTTGCGCCCTGGCGACAGGATTGACGCGGCCTTTCTGCCAGTGGCCCGCCCCGGGTATAATGTTACAGCAGGGAGGTCGGGGATGCAATCACACTCACGTTTTTCGTGGAAGCACTTGCTGCTGATTGTGATCGGCGGCGGCGGGCTGTTGTCCGGCCTGGGCGCGGGGGTGGCGGCCGGCGCCTTCACCGCGCTGCGGCTGCTGCGCGGGGGCCCGAGCACTACCCGACTGGCTTTTCTGACCGCCAGCCTGCTGGGCAGCAGCCTGTTCGGCCTGCCGCTGATCTGGTTCGGGGTACGGGGGGCTGAAGCAGGCCGGCGGGCCGGGAAGCGCCTGCCGGCCCGGGTGGCCGTACCGGCCCTGTTGCTGCTGCCGGCCGGACTGCTGCTGGGCCACTTTGCCCTCACCCGGGACGTGCTGCCCTGGCTGCTGGGGCCGCTGGCGCACTTGCTGGTGTCTTTCGCGTCGGTGGGCGCGATCCTGTTGCTGGTGCGGCGCTCCCGCATCTCGCTTTCGCCGCGCCGGGCGTGGAGCCAGTTTGTGGCCGGGCTGTGGGGCGCGCCGGCCATTCTGCTGCCGGTGGAGGCCGTGCTGATGGCGATGGGGGTGCTGGTTGCAATGGCGGTTTTTGCCCTGTGGCCGGGCGGGCTGGAGCAGTTGCGCCGCTTCAGCGAGGCCGGTCCTGCCAGCATCAACCCGGCGCAGATTGCCCGGTTGGCGCTGCATCCGCTGGCTGCCCTGGGCGTTTTCTCCGGTCTGGGCGTGGTAGTGCCGCTGCTGGAAGAGTTGATCAAGCCGCTGGGATTGCTGCCGTTGCTGCCTTCCCGGCCCGGCCCCGGCCCGGCCTTTCTGGGCGGCGCGCTGAGCGGCGCCGGCTACGCGCTGGCGGAATCGCTATTCATCAGCAGTGCGGGTCCGCTCTGGGCGCTCGCTGCCGTGGCCCGGGTGGGCACCAGCGCCATTCACATCTTCACTGCCGGGCTGGTAGGCTGGGGACTGGGAGAGACTTTTGTGCGGCGCAAGCCGCTGCGGCTGCTGGCGGCCTACGGGGCCGCGGTGGGGGTGCACGGCCTGTGGAACGGGCTGACCCTGGCAATGACCTACGGCGCCCTGCTCAGCCAGTTCGGCGCGGAGGCCGACGCCCGGCGCGCCGGGACGGCATTGCAGGTGGCGGCGCCCGTGGGGCTGGCGCTGTTGGCGCTGGGGGCGCTGGCCGGCCTGGGGTGGATGGGCCGGCGGCTGGCAACCGCGGAAGCGGTCCGGGACCAGGCAGCGCCTCCCACGCGGGAGTGGGCGGGGATCAGTCCGCCTGAGGCCGCGGCTTCCGCACCAGGATCTGTTTCAGTCGCGCCAGCGCCTCCGACCGATATTCTTTCCACAGATGAATCATGGCCGGCAGCAGCGAAATAAAGATCACCGCCAGCACCAGCAATGTGAAGTAGCGGTCCAGTCCCTGCACACTGCCAAAAACGGCGCCGATGAAGTAGCCAGCGAGGGTGACGCCCACCGCCCAGACAAAGCCACCCACCAGGTTGAACAGCATGAAGCGCGGGTAGTGCATCTCGACCGCGCCGGCCACGATGGGGGCAAAAGTGCGAATGAAGGGCATGAAACGCGCCAGGGTGATGGTCTTGCCGCCGTGTTTGTCGTAAAATGCTCTCGCGGCCAGCAGATTCTTGCGCCGGAAGAATAGCGAGTTATCGCGGCTGAACAGCGGCGGGCCGGCCTTCTTGCCAAACCAGTAGCCCACGTTGTCGCCCGCCACGGCGGCCAGGAACAACAGGGGCAGCATCAGCCAGATGTTGAACAGATCCGGGCGTTTGTAGGCCAGCAGGCCGGCGGTGAGCAGCAGGCTATCTCCCGGCAGAAAGAAGCCGAAGAACAACCCGGACTCGGCGAAGATGATGCCGAGCAGCCCGAGCAGCCCGACCGACTGGATGATTTGTTCAAGGTCAAAATGCATGCTGTTTCCTTCTGCAGTGCCTGCGCCTGCCGGCGCGTGTCTCTCAAGCGGGCATGGGGGCGCCCGCGCTGTGCTGCTCCGGGCGGGGCATTCCCCTGCCCCGCGCTGCTTCACCGTGGCGCCCAACTTTACCACACGCGGGCGGGATCGAGAGGGCCATGCTGGACACTCTTACCTATCTCTCAGCAGGCGGAGAAGCAGTCCTCTTCATTTGACAAGCTAATGGCGCTATGTTACATTTGTCGCGCCTGGCTGGCGCCAGAACGTATCCTTGCTCGATGGCCCGGACCGGAGGTCGCCTTTGGCCAAATTCCGTACTGAGCTCCTGTTTGACCGCCTTCGTGATCTGCAAGCTTCGTCCCCCGATGTGGAAGCCTCGGCGGTGGTGAGCGTGGACGGGCTGACGATTGCCTCGGCCATGCCGCGCGACGTGGAGGAAGATCGCGTGGGCGCAATGTCGGCGGCGATGCTCTCGCCGGGAGAGCGCATCGCCGGCGAGTTGGGGCGCGGCGTGCTCGATCAGGTCTTCATCAAAGGTAGGGCCGGCTTCGTGATCCTGATGGCCGTAGGTCAGGAGGCCGTGCTCACCGTGCTGGCGCGCGAGCAGGCCAGGCTGGGCCTGCTGCTGCTAGATATGCGGCGAGCCGCCGAGGACCTGACGCAACTGGTTTAGCCCCTGCTGGAGCTGTGCATGACAATGTCTAAGAGCGGTATCTATTATCCGAATCGCATGGCGCGCATCATCCTGCAGGCGCTGGAAGATGTGATGGGCAAGAACGGCCTGAACGCCATTTTGAATATGGCGGGGCTGGCCAATTTGATTGATAATTATCCCCCGGAAAACCTCAGCCGCGAATTTGATTTTGCCGACTTCTCCGCGCTGAACGGCGGCCTGGAAGAGATGTACGGCCCACGGGGCGGGCGGGGACTGGCTCAACGCGCTGGACGGGCCTCCTTTTCGCAGGGGTTGCGCAATTTCGGCGCGCTGGCTGGCGCCGGAGACCTGGCCTTCAAGGTGCTGCCGCTGAGCGCCAAACTTAAGATTGGCGTGCCAGGCATGGCCAGGGTGTTCTCCACAGTCAGCGACCAGATCACTACCGTGGAAGAGCAACCTGATCACTTTGTGTATGCCATTCACCGCTGCCCGGTGTGCTGGGGGCGCACTGGCGATAAACCGATGTGCTATTACGCGGTGGGCTTGCTGAAAGAGGGATTGAAGTGGCTTTCCGGCGGCCAGGAGTTCCACGTTACCGAGAGCAAGTGCATCGGCGTTGGTGACGAGGTGTGCGAGTTTATCATCCAGAAAGAACCCATCGGGTAATCGGGAGCGTACCCCTGTGACCGATTCTGCCGGGGCCATCAGCCCCGTTTCCGGGTCATCCGGGAAACGAATTCTGATTGTTGAGGACGACCTCGATCTGGCCGACATGCTGAACGCCTATTTCCGCGTTCAGGGCTACGAGGTGCTGACAGCCAACTGGGGCGAGGATGCCATCACCGCCGCCCACGATTCCCAGCCCGACCTGGTGGTGCTGGACATTCGCCTGCCGGACATTGACGGCTATGAGGTGGCCCGGCGCTTGCGGGCGCACCGCCGCACCGAACGCCTGCCCATCATCTTCCTCACCGAACGCCGCGACCGCACGGACAAACTCAAAGGCCTGGAGATCGGGGTGGTGGATTACATCACCAAACCCTTCGACATTCAGGAATTGCGCCTGCGGGTGCGCAACGTGCTCAGCCGCGCCAGCCTTGAAACGCTGGTAAACCCGGTCACCGGGCTGCCCGAGGGAGAGCTGGTGGACGAGCGCCTGAGTCGCTGCCTGAAAGACGTGGGCTGGGGCCTACTGCGCGTGGGCATACACGGGCTGGATACCTTCCGCGAGAGTTACGGCTTTGTGGCCTCAGATGATGTCTTGCGGGCAATCAGCCTGATGTTGAACAACGCCGTGCGCGAGGCCGGCAATGAGGACGACCTGGTGGGCCACCTGGCGCCGGATGATTTCATCATCGTTACCAGCCAGGCACAGGTGCGCGAGGTGCGCGAACGGGTGGAGGCCCGCCTGAGCCAGTCGCTGGACTATTTTTATCCCCTCAAGGATCGCGACCACATCCCGGAAGACCAGCGCCTGGCCGTGACTCTGCTGACCGTGACCTCCGGCGAAGGCCCCTTTGATAACCTCGAGGCCTTGAAGAGCTTTATCTGCCGGTAATCTCCGGCCCCAACTGCCCTGCCATCCCGTCCGTTCTGGGGCGCAACGCTCTTTTCGGAGCTGGCCGCCCCTTTTTTGTGGCCTCGATCCACCTTGACGCACATCGTCGTTGTAATCCCCACCTACAACGAAGCCAGCAGCCTGCCCGACCTGACTCGCCAACTGCTCTCACTGCCCCTGCCAGAGCTATCGCTGCTGGTGGTGGATGACGCCTCCCCGGACGGCACCGGGGAGGCGGCCGAAGCCCTGGCGGCCAACCACCCCGGCCGGGTGGCGGTGATTCACCGCCCGGGCAAGCTGGGGCTGGGCGCCGCCTACCGTGCCGGGTTTCACGCGGCGCTGCAAGGCGGGGCCAGTGCCGTGGTCCAGATGGACGCCGATTTCTCCCATTCTCCGGCCTACCTGCCGGGCATGGTCGCCCGGCTGGCCGATTACGACGTGGTAGTCGGCTCGCGCTATGCGCCCGGCGGCCAGATTGACCGGCGCTGGGGGGCCGGGCGTGTGCTGTTGAGCGCCTGGGCCAACCTGTACACCCGCGCCATTCTGGGTATCCGGGTACGGGATGCCACCGCCGGGTTTAAAGTCTGGCGCAGCAGCACCCTGCTGGGCATGGACTTGAGCCGTATTCGCTCCAACGGCTACGTGTTTCAGGTAGAAATGGCCTACGTGGCCCAGCGGCTGGGCTACCGCGCGCTGGAGACCCCGATCTACTTCGAGGACCGCCGCATTGGCCAGTCCAAAATGACGGTCTCCATTAAGTTTGAGGCTGCCTGGCGGGTGTGGCAGGTGTGGTGGCGGCACCACGCCCTCTCCCCCAACAGCCGCCGCATGGCGCAGACTGGAGATTAGAGATTAGAGATTAGAGATTAGAGATTAGAGATTAGAGATTAGAGATTCCGCCCCCCAATCTCCAATCTCCAATCCCCAATCTCCAATCCCCAATCCCCAATCCCCAATCCCCAATCCCCAATCCCCAATCCCCAATCTCCAATCCCCAATCCCCAATCCCCAATCTCCAATCCCCAATCCCCAATCCCCAATC
>CAYZNA010000234.1:2162-6249 GCA_964478665.1 uncultured Anaerolineales bacterium | reverse complement strand
CCTGCCGAGGCCGGGGCGCGCCAGATGGAGAGATGGACGGGGGGCTCGAAGCGCTGGGCCGCCTGGGCGATGTCGCGCAGGGTCTGGTCGCAGACCTGCTGGCCGGCTGCCGTGCCGTCCGGGCTGACTCCGAAGAGCACGGCGCCGCCGGGGAAGAAGAAGGGGTTGCCGTCCAGCTTGCCGGAGCGGCAGTCCGGGTTCATCCCGCCGGGCGGGTCGGGGTTGAGGGTGAGGGCATGGTTGGCGAGGATTGAATCGCGGGCGGCCACGCCGGGCAGCAGGCTCTTTGGCCCGGCCGAGAAGCCGGCCATCACGTGATGGTTGATGCTGCCGGTGAGGATGACGCGCTCGGCTTCGGCCACCGGGCGGAATAGACGAACGGGCGTGCCGCGCGGGGTGGCGCCAAAGCCGGCCAACGCGGCCCGGTCGTCGGGGTCGGACCACGTCACCGGGTAGCGGCCGGCGGCTTCCCCCAGCAGGGTGCGGACCTCGGCCGGGGTGGGGGGGCGGTGCGTGCCGAGGCCGATCACCAGCAGGGTGTCGTCACGGGGAACGCCGGCGGCTTCCAGTTCGGATAGCAGGTGAGGCAGGTAGGTGGGTTGCAGGGCCGGGCGGGTGGCGTCGGAGGTGACCACGGCCACCCGCTCCCCGGGCCGGACCCACACCCGCAGGGGTGGGAGGCCGGTCGGGCGGCGCAGGGCCTGCCGGACGGCGGCAGCGGGGTCAGGCAGCGCGCCCCCGGCCCGGGCGGCGAGGGGGGTGAGGCCAGGGCCGGGCGGGAGGGGCAGGTCAACCCGCCCCCGGCCATAGGGCAGGGTGAGGGTCGCGGTCACCGCAGGCCGGTCAGGGTCTGGAACGCGGCGAGGATCAGATCGCTCTTCACCAGCACCGAGGCCAGCGCCACCGCCAGCAGCAGGGCGCAGAAGATCAGAAAGCCCACGCTGCCCCGCGAGACCGGCTCAAAGTCCACCGTGAAGCGCCGCCGCGAGAAGCCGCGAATCTCCAGCACTTTGCCGATGGTGTCGGCCCGGTCCACTGCGTTGAGGGTGAGCGGGACAAAGATCGGCACCATGGCGCGCATTTTGGCCAGCGGGCCCTTGTCCATCAGCGAGTGGGCGCGGGCGCGCTGAGCGTCGGCGATGCGGGTCATTTCCTCAAGATACAGCGGCACGAAGTTGAGCGCCAGCACGATCATCAGGGCGAATTCCATGGGCAGGCGCACGAACATCAGCGCGCGCAGGGTGTCGGAGTTGCTGGTGGTCATAATCATCACCACCACCGGGGTGACGAACACCAGCATGCGCAGCACCGAGACGATGCCCAGGGTCAGCCCCTCGCGCGTGACCGCCAGATGGCCGCCGATCCACGGCACGGAGGCCGGGATGAGGTAGAAGAGCGGTTCGCCGCCGACGGTCAGGCTGAAGATCAGGCCGATGAGGATAATGATCAGCCACAGGCTTTTGAGGTTGAGGGCCACCGGCCCGAGCACGCGGCCGATAGCGGCCACGGCCGCGATGGTGAGCAGCACCACGATCAGTGAGGGGATGTTGGTGAAGATGATGCCGGCCACGAAAGTGGCCAGCAGCCACGCCAGCTTGACGCGCGCGTCCACCCCGCGCAGGGGGCCGGGAAGGTCGGTGAACATCAGTTGCCTCCTCGTCCATCCAGCCACGCCTGCGCTTGAGTCACCATCTCGTCCACACTCATCGCCGGGCGGATGCCGTTCTTGCTCAGCGCGAGGCTGAGCCGGGTGATCTGCGGCGGGACGAGGCTGCAGGAGGCCATCAGCCCGGCGTCGGCGATGATCTCTGCCGTGGGGCCGACTTTCATCACCCGCCCGTCGTTCATCAACACCACGCGGCGCGAGTATTGGGCCACGTTGGGCATGTCGTGCGTGACCAGCAGCACGGTGATGCCCTGCCCGTTGAGCGTCTGGGCCAGTTCCATGATCTGGCGGCTGTCGCGGTGGTCCTGCCCGGTGGTCGGCTCGTCGAGCAGCAGGATCTGCGGGCGCATGGCGACGATGGCAGCGATGCACACCTTTTGCTTGTCGCCGCGCGCCAGAAAGCGGGGGAACTCGGCGCGGATTTCGCCCAGCCCGAACAGGGCCACGGTCTCCTCCACCCGCTGCTTGATCTCGGCCTCCGAGAGTCCAAGGTTGCGCAGCCCGAACAGAATCTCCTCCTCGACCGTGTTGGCGAACAACTGATCGTTGGGGTCCTGAAAGATGAAGCCAATGCGCCGGGCCATGTCGGAGACGCGCGCCCCGCGCGTGTCTATCCCGCCAACGGTCACCTGCCCCTCGCCGGGCCGCAGCAGGCCGAGGACCAGCTTCATCAGGGTGGTTTTGCCGGAGCCGTTGTTGCCGATGATGGCGGTGAACTCGCCGGCGGCGAAGGTCAGGTTGACCTCGTGCAGCACCGGGACGCCGGCCCGGTAGGCGAAGGTGACGTTTTCGATGGAGATGACCGGCGCGTCGCTCATCGAGCGTCTCCGGCGAACTGCCGGAACGCGGCGGCGGCCTCGTCGGCGCTGAGGGGCAGCGGGTGCAGCGGCAGGTGGCCGGCCATGCTCAGGGCGAAGTCGGTCACCTGCGGCAGGCGCACTCCGACTTGATGGAAGAGATCGGCCCGTTGAAAGACCTCGCGCGGCGCGCCGTCCAGCAGCACCTGCCCGTTGTCCAGCAGCACCAACCGGTCCACAAAGCGCGAGAGCAGTTCCATTTCGTGCGAGACCAGAATGATGGTGGTGCCCCTTTCGTTCAGACCCTGACACATATCGAAGATGCGGTGCACGGTGAGCGAGTCCAGCTCAGAGGTGGCCTCGTCCAGCACCAGGGTATCGGGGTGCATGGCGAGCACGGCGGCGATGGCGGCGCGCTGCTTTTGCCCGCCGGAGAGGGCGTAGGGGGGGCGGCCGGCCAGATGGGCGATGCCGATGGCTTCCAGTGTGCGCAGTGCTTCTTCACGGGCCTGCCGGACCGGGGCGCCCCGCATGGTCAGTCCGAGCATGACCTCTTCCAGCACCGAGGACATCACCAGTTGCGCGTCGGCATCTTGAAACACCAGCCCGACCCTGGCGGAGAGTTCGGCCACGTCGGTGGTGCGGGTGTCTTTGCCCTCCACCAGCACCGCCCCCTCAAAGGCCCCCCGGGTGTAGTGGGGAACCAGACCGTTGAAGCACTGGCAGAGGGTGGTCTTCCCCGCGCCGGTGGTGCCAACGAGGCCGATGAACTCGCCCCGCCGCACCTCCAGATTCACGCCGCGCAAGACCCAATCGCGGCTGGTGGGGTATTTGTAGTACACGTCGCGCAGGGAGAAGACCACGTCATCTGCCATAGTTTCACGCCCCCGGAGCCCCCAGCATGCCCTGGCGCACCAGCGCCGGCCGCACTGCGCGGTAGAGCAGCGGCAGCACGATCAGACCGAAGATCCAGGTGGGGATCACCACGCCCACGAAACCGAACAGGAACCAGGCAAAGAAACCCTGGCCGAAGGTCAGGCCCAGGCGGGTGAAGGCGCGTTCATGAAAGCCGGAAGCCGGGTTGATGCCCACCCAGGTGAAGATAGCAAACAGGACCCAGGCAACGTTGGTCGCCACGGACAGGATCACTTCCTGCATGGCGAGGCCGGTGGGCTGATCGCCTTTGGTGAGGGCTTTGGCCATCCATGAGGCTACCAGAAAGCCGCCGCCATGCCCCGGGATATTGGCCCACGGCACCGGGCTGGAGGTGGCCAGCATGGTGAGGATGCCCACACCCAGAGCAATGCCGGCCAGCGGTCCCCAACCGAGACCGGGCGCCATAAGCAGCGCCATAAGGGTGTAGACCGCGATGCTCAGGGCGATCTGCGCGCCGCCGATTTGAGCGAAGCGGCCGGCAGCGTGCGCCAGAAAAACGAGAGCCAGAAATGCGGCCGCGAGTGCGATTTGTCGAGTAGACATTCGATCCTCCTCTGTGTATGATGAGAAACCAGACTGGGGGCGCCTCCCTGCTTCGGTCGTTGAGCCAGCGTTCCGCGATAGCGCCACCTCCTTGTTTCAGACCCTGAGGGTCTCGAAGACCCTCAGGGTCTTGACGGAACTTATT
>CAYZNA010000234.1:0-2115 GCA_964478665.1 uncultured Anaerolineales bacterium | reverse complement strand
ACGATTGCCAACTGTTTAACCTCACCCCCCTCTCCCCCCTCTCCCGAAACGGGAACTTTCGTTTCGGGAGAGGGGGCCGGGGGGTGAGGTACGGCCACGTTACGAATTCAAGAACCCCGGACCGTGCAGAAAGTTGCCCGATTCCGACCGGTCAGGTGTCCGCAGGCAGCACCTTGCCCGGGTTGAGGATCTCGTTCGGGTCGAGCGCCCGCTTGATGGCGCGCATGACCCCGAGGCTGGCGCCGTGCTCGCGGGCCATGAACCCGCGCTTGCCAATGCCCACGCCGTGCTCGCCGGTGGCCGCGCAGCCCATGGCGATGGCGGCCTCTACCATGGCCTCGTCGGCGGCGTGGGCCACGGCGTAGCTGGCGGGGTCATCCGGGGTGTAGGGGATAAGCGGGTGCAGGTTGCCGTCCCCGGCGTGGCCCATCAGGTAGCCGTGCAGGTCGCGCGCGGTCAGGGCCTCGTCCGCCAGCGCCACCAGCCGGGGGTACTCGGAGACCGGCACGGCGATGTCCACAATCAGAAAGGCCCGGCCGGGGTTGGTGCGCACGAAGATCTCGTAGGCCTGGTGGCGCACGCGCCACAGCCGGTCGCGCGCCTCGCGGCCCAATCCGCGCTCGAAAGCCAGGCAACCCTCCGTCGCGCACAGCTCCTCCACCAGCGCCAGCTCCTGCTGCAGGGCGGCGGCGGTGGCGCTGTGAAATTCCAGCAGCAGGGTGGGGCGCTCGGGCAGCGCAAACTCGCCGGCGGTGTTCAGCGTGCGCACCGAGCCGGCGTCGAGGAACTCCAGCGCGGCCGGGATCAGACCGCTGCCCATCACGCCGGAGACCGCCCGCGCGGCGTCCTCGACCGTGGGGAAAGAGGCAATCGCCGCGCTGAAGTGCTCGGGCAGGGGCGCCAGCCGCAGGGTGGCCTCGGTCACCACCCCCAGCGTGCCCTCCGAGCCGACGAACAGGTGCACCAGATCGTAGCCGGAGGAGGTCTTGGCGGCTCGGGTGCCGGTGCGGATGATCTCGCCGGTGGGCAGCACCACCTCCAGCCGCAGCACGTTGTCCTTCGTAGCCCCGTAGCGCGGGGTGCGCGTGCCGGCGGCGTTGTTGGCAATCATCCCGCCGATGCTGGCGTTGGCGCCCGGGTCCGGGGCGAAGAACAGCCCCTGCCGGGCGAGGGCGGCGTTCATGTCCTTGTATTTCACCCCGGCCTGCACGTCCACCTGAAAATCGGCCGGGCGGACTTTCAGAATCCGGTCCAGCCGGGCGGTGTCGAGGACGATGCCACCCCGGACCGGGATGGGGTTGCCCTCCAGGCTGGTGCCGGCCCCCCACGGGGTGACCGGGATGCCCTGGCGATTGGCGAAGCGCAGGATGGCGCTGATCTCCGCCGCCGAACCGGGCCAGACCACCGCCGCCGGGGGGTGGGGGGCGTGGAAGGATTGATCGCGGGCGTGCTGTTCCAGATCGGCGGCCCGCGTCGAGAGGTGGGCCTCGCCGACCAGCGAGCGCAGGGTTGCCTCGGTTTCAGGGGGAAGGATTGCTCGGTTCATTTCAGCCTCGTTTCCGGCAGGATGCTGGCAACGCAGCAGGGGCTGGCTTCCCTGCCCTTCATCTTCGCCAGTATTATACTCAATCTGTTTCGGCCGTCAGGATGACAGTCGGCGAGTTGACCGCCTTCACCGTGCTCGACAGCCACCACGCCCCTGGCGCATGACCCGGCCAGGTTGACCCTCATGGCGACTGAACACGCGCTACAAACGGCCGCAGCACCAGTCAGCCGCCATCTGCCAGACTCAAGAACACCTCCACCACCTTCGGATCAAAATGCTTGCCCGTCTGCTCGCAGATGTACTGGCGCACTGCCTCTTCCGGCCAGCCTTCCCGATACGGGCGGTCGCAGCGCAGCGCGTCGTACACGTCGGCCACGGCGAAGATGCGCGCCGCGAACGGGATCTCTTCTCCCTTCAGCCCGCGCGGATAACCCGTGCCGTCCCATTTTTCGTGATGGCAGTAGGGGATGTCCAGCGCCGGGCGCAGAAAGGCGATGGGCGAGAGCATGTCGTAGGCGTAGGTGGGATGGAAGCGGATGATCGCGCGTTCGTCGTGGGTGAGTTCGCCG
>CAYZNA010000233.1:0-6257 GCA_964478665.1 uncultured Anaerolineales bacterium | reverse complement strand
GGTCTCAGAGACCGCGTCGGTCTGGCCCGGAAGGAACTTATCTGGAGGGCTATATTGTAGCGGATGGAGTGCCGGGAAGGCGCGTCGCTCCACCCTCCACCCTCCACGCTCCCCCCTCCACGGTACCTACTCCCAATCCAGCCCGCCGAAGACGGCGCCTTTGTTTTCGAGGTAGTATTCTACCGCCTCCGGGCCGTGCTCGTGTCCCATGCCGGAAGCTTTCACGCCGCCGAAGGGCAGCTCGTCGTAGCCGTAGTGAATCTGGTTGATCCACGTCACCCCGGCCTCGATCTCGCGCACGGCGCGGTTGGCCCAGCTCATGTTCATGGTCCAGATCGAGGAGCCGAGGCCCCACCGGCTGCGGTTGGCCTTCTCAATCGCTTCGTCCAGGGTCTTGACCTTCCACACCGGCAGCACCGGCCCGAACACCTCCTCGGCGGCCAGCTTGCTATCCTCCGGCGCGTCCGTCACCACCGCCGGCTCGAAGAAGAAGCCGCCCGCCAGGGCCGGGTCGCTCGGTCGCACCCCACCGATCAGCACCTTCGCGCCCCCGGCCACGGCGTCGGCCAGTTGCCCCTCGATCTCCTCGCGCTGGGAGGCGGTGTGCAGCGGCCCCATGCGGATGAAGGGCTTCTCCGGGCGGGTGGCGCCGTCGCCCACGCGGTAGTTGCCCACCTTCTCCAGCAGGCCCTCCAGAAACTCGTCGTAGATTTCCTCAAACAAGTATAGCCGCTTGACCGCCAGACACTGCTGGCCGGCGTTCCAGTAGCGGCCAACGGTGGCCCCGCTGACCGCCTTTTTAACGTTGGCGTCCGGGCAGACGATCATCGGGTCCGAGCCGCCCAGCTCCAGCGTGATGCGCTTGAAGTCCGGCCCGGCCAGTTGCATCACCCGCTTGCCGGTCTCAGAGGAGCCGGTGAGGGCTACCCGCCGCACGGCCGGGTCGCAGATCAGGGCCTCGCCGACCGTGCCGCCCGCGCCGGTCAGGCACTGCAACACACCGGGCGGCAGGCCGGCCTCGTTGAGCAGGCCGATGATTTTCAGCGTGGCCAGCGGGGTGGTGCGGGCAGGTTTGATGATGATCGGGTTGCCGGCGATCAGCGCCGGACCGACCTTGGTGCCCATGAGCGTGAGCGGGAAGTTCCACGGCACGATGCCGGCGCTGACCCCCACCGGGCGCTTGAGCACCAGCCCGTAGGCATTCTTGCCCAGCGCCGGGGGCAAGGGCACCTGCGCCCCGCGGATTTTGCTGGCCAGCCCGGCATAAAAGGTCATGCCGTGCAGAAAGTGGTGGAGTTCGCCGGAGGCCTCGAACAGCGGCTTGCCCTGCGCGGCGGTGAGCAGCGCGGCGATTTCTCTGGCGTGGGCCTCCACGTTGGCGACGCCCTTGAGCAGCAGCGCTGCCCGGTCGTCCGGCGCGGTGTCCGCCCAGCCGGGGAAGGCCGCCCGCGCGGCTTCGACCGCCCGCCGCACGTCTTCCGCCCCCGCCATGGGGGCAGTATCCACCACCTGCCCATTGGCCGGGTTGCGCACCTCGTACGTCTCGCCGCTGAGCGCATCCGCCCATTGGCCGTTGATCAGCATTTGTGCCATAACCTGATTATCTCCTGTTCCGTCTCACGTCTTCACGTTGCACGTTTTACGTTTTCACGTTTCGCTCTCACGTCCGCGCGCCTCCCCCTTCACGCTCCACCCTCTACCCTCCACGCCTCCCCGCTCCCTCAAAAAACAGCCCGATCACAAAATCCGCCATGCGCTCGTTGTCGCCGAACACCTCCCCGGCGTAGCGGGAGAGAGTCACTTCCACCATGGCCACGTATTGCCACGCCAGCAGGCGCGCGTCGGCAGGGGCCAGCCCCCGATTGGGGCTATCGGGGGCCAGCTCGCCGTCCCGCAGGCCGTCGCCGATGATGGCCTGCACCTGCTCGGGCAGGGCAGCTTGATAGGCGCGCACGAGCTGGTTGCGGATCGGGTCGCGGAACACGTTCACGTCGCGGCGCACCAGCTTCATCAGGTCGCGCACTTCCGGCGGCAACTCGAGGAAGCTCATGGTCAGCCGGCGCAGCCGCTCGCGGCAGCTCCCGGCGCTCTCCACCGCCTGATGCATCAGCGCCTGCTTTTCTTGCAGATCGGCGTGCATCATCGCCAGGTACAGCGCCTCTTTGCTGGCGAAATGATGGTAGAGCGCGCCCTTGGTGACCTGGGCGGTCTCGGCGATCTCGACCATGGTCACGTCGGCGTAATTCTTGCTGGCGAACAGCTTGCGGGCCGCCTCCAGAATATGGGCGATGGTGAGCGCGGATTTTGAATACATGCAGGGCTTTGAATACCTACCGGTTGGTATGTTTTGATATTATACAACATTGACCGGCTCTGTCAAGTTTGAGTTGGGGTGGGGGGAGAAAGCGGATGCCTCCGGCATAGCGGATTAGCGGATGGCCTGAGCCACAAGCGGCCTCGCGCCCATCCGCTAATCCGCTACCAATCCGCTTTCAGCCATCAACGCCGCCCGGACCGCCCCTATCAATCGCGAAACTGCCCGTAATAGAACTGCTTCTGTTCGTTGAGGATGCGTTGCAGGTGCGCCTCGCTGATCGCGCCCTGCTCGACCAGCACTTCGCCGAGCCGCCTGGGCTGCCCGTTCTCGGCCGCCTCGCGCTGGGCCAGCAGCGCGGCCCGGAGCTGCTCCGGGGTGACGAGGCGGTTGTCCAGCAAGAAGCGCCCCAGGCGCGGGACCGCCCGCTCCCGATCGCCCGGCTCCTCGATGGGCACTTCGGGTTCGGGCGCTGGTTCCGGGACCTGAGCCTGACCGGCGGCCAGCTCGGCCTGCAGTTCGGCCAGCATGAGCGCCTGGCGGGCGGCGGCATTCTGGGGGTTGAGGGCGAGGGCGCGCCGCAGGCAGTCCGCCCGTTGCGCGGGATCGGTCAGGGTGGAGGCCAGGGCCAGCCAGCCACTCTCGTGGCGCGGATCGGCGCGCACCACCTGGATCAGCGCCCGGCGGGCGGCGTCATTTTGCCCCGCCTTGAGCGCAGCAACGGCCTGAGTGAAGAGCAACTGGATGTCCATGGCGCCGGAAGAGTATTATAGGCCGGGAGGGGGGAAAAGACTACTGCCCGACGTGGTCAAGACCCTAAGGGTCTTTAAGACCCTTAGGGTCTGCCCCAATTCCCAACCGGTGGTAAGATTACCCGACCCCGCCCGTCCACCCTCAAGGAGGCACCCGATGGCCTTTGACCTCTCCCATTGGCGCGAACAACTGGCCGCCACCCTGCGCGACTGGAAGCCGCGCATGCAGCGCGCGGGGGTGAACTCCGTGTACGCCTTCCTGTCGGCGGCGGCCCTGTGGCCGGTGGCGGAGGCGGCGCGCGGCGGCGATTGGGCCGCGCCGGCCGTGCTGGGCGGTGTACTGGGGGCGCTGGGCACCAACCTGCTGGCCAACCGCATTCAGGGCTGGAAGGACGAGGCCGGCGCCGCCCACGACCTCGCGCAGGCCGCCCCGCAGGACCCCGCCCTGCGCGCCGAACTGGACGCCGTGCTGGAAAAGCTGGAGGCCATCCCCCTCGCCCGCGAGAGTCTGGCCGAAGCCGGCCGGGCGTGGTTTGAGGAAACCCTGCGCGCCGAACTGGAACGGATGGGCAACCTGCCGCGCTTTCAGATTGCCCTGCAATCCGGCGGGGTGAACATCTCGCACCTGACGGATTCGCAACTCACCGTCCGCGACGTGACCGGCGGGGACAAAACCGAAATCAACGTCTGGATCAGCGACCCGAAGCTTGCCGCCTCCTTCCTTGCAGGCCTCGCGCACGGGGACCTATCTCCCGACGACCTGCGCGAGGCCACCCGCCGCTACCTACAATACGTGGTGGATCGCTACCGCTATCTGGACTTCAAAGGCATGGGCGTCTCCGACCGGGTGCCGCTGCGCCTGTCCCTGCCCGATCTGTACGTGCCGCTGAAGGCGCGCATTGAGCTGCCTCGCGGCGAAACGTGGCTGCGCGAACTGCGGCTGGCCGGGCGCGAGGTGCCACAGGCTGACCGCGAGGCAGTGGGAGAGCGACTGAGCGAACCGACGCCGCTGATGGACTTGCTGCAAAAGCACAGCGGCCTGATTATTCTGGGCGACCCCGGCGCGGGCAAGACCACCTTCCTCAAGTTTCTGGCGCTGGAACTGGCCGCCGGCGCCGACGCCCGCCTGCCCGTTCTGGTGCCTCTTTCCGCCTACGCCAACGCGCTGGCTGAGAAAGAGGGCACCCGACTGGACGAGTTCATGGCCGACTACTTCCACACGCTGGGGGCAGACCTGCCGCTGGCGGCCATGTTGCGCCGGGCGCTGGCAGCCGGCAGTGCGGTCGTGATGCTGGACGGGCTGGACGAGGTGAAAGAACTCCGCCTGCGCGACACGGTGGTGCGGCGGGTGGTGGATTTCTACACCTTTCACCACCCGGCCGGCAACAAGTTCCTGCTCACCAGCCGCATTATCGGTTACCGCGAAGTGCGCCCCACTGCGCCGGGACTGGCCGAGTGTACGCTGGTGGATTTCGACGACGAGGAAATTGAAGCCTTCGTCACCCGCTGGACGGCGGCCATTGAGAAGGCCGCGCGCGGCGAGACCGCTGTGGCCGCGCAGGAGGCCGCCCGCGAACGGCAGGAGTTACTGGAGGCCGTGCGGCGCAACCCCGGCGTGCGCGCCCTGGCCGCCAACCCGCTGCTGCTCACCATTCTGGCCCTGATGAAACGGCAAGGCGTGACCCTGCCGGAGCGCCGGGTGGCGCTGTATCACAATTACGTAGAAACCCTGCTTTCCAGTTGGAACCGGGCGCGCGGGTTGGGCCGCCCCCCGGCCCGCGATCTGGACGTGCCGGAAACCCTGAAAGTGCTGGCCCCGCTGGCCCTGTGGATGCACGAGGTGGCCCCCGGCGTTGGACTGGTGAAACAGCGTGACCTGCTGCAAAGGCTGGAAGCCATCTACCACGAACGGGGCGAGGCCAACCCGGAACAGGCCGCGCGCCGCTTTCTGACCGACGTGCGCGAGTATTCCGGCCTGCTGCTGGAGCGCGGCAGTGGCCAATACGGCTTCATCCACCTGACCTTTGAGGAGTATCTGGCGGCGGTGGCCCTGGCCGGGCGCGGCCAGCAGAGCGTGCAGCCGGTGGTGGCCGCGCTGGCCGCCCACGCCGGGGACCCTACGTGGCGCGAAGCCAGTTTGCTCACTGTGGGCTATCTGGGTCTGGTGCAGCAGCGCGAGCAGGCCGCCGGGGCGGTGGTCGAGGGCCTGCTTTCTGACGCCGCCGGCGAGCCGGGCGAAGCCATTGTGCTGGCCGGTGACGCCGTGGCCGACGTGGGGCCGGGCGGCGTGACCCCCGCCTGCAAGAATAACACAGTGGCCGTGCTGTTGGATACCATGCAGGACGACTCTCGCGTGAAAGCGCCCCTCCGCGCCCGCGCCGGAACCACCCTCGCCCGCCTGGGCGACCCCCGTCCCGGCGTGGACCCGGCCGTCACCGCGCTGGAACAAATGGAATTCTGCTGCGTGCCCGCCGGCCCGTTTGTGATGGGCGAAGACGAAAAGGGCAACGAGAAGAAGCATACCAACCGCGCGCTCGATTACGACTACTGGCTGGCCCGCTACCCGGTCACCGTGGCCCAGTTCCGCGCCTTTGTGCAGGCCAGCGGCCACAAACCGAGAGACGAAGACAGCCTGCGCGGCCCGGCGCACCATGCGGTGCGCTACGTGCCCTGGCCCGAAGTCCCTGCCTTCTGCCGCTGGCTGGACGAGCAGTTCCGCGCCCACCTGCCGCAGGGCTACGCCATCACCCTGCCCTCCGAAGCTGAGTGGGAAAAAGCCGCCCGCGGCGGGCTGCAAATCCCCGCAGCGCCTCTCATCCGCCGCCTGGAGCAAGGCCTCTCCCCTTCTTCCTCCTTCCTTCTTCCTTCTTCCCTCCCTGATCGGGCCTACCCGTGGCAGGGCGACTTTGACCCGGACCGCGCCAACACCAGCGAAACCGGGGTTGGAACCACCAGCGCGGTGGGCTGCTTCCCCGGCGGTGCCTCGCCCTATGGGGCACTCGACCTGAGCGGCAACGTGTGGGAGTGGTCTCGCAGCCTGTGGGGGAAAGACTGGCAGAAGCCGGAATATGGGTATCCATACGATCCGGCAGACGGGCGCGAGAACCTGGAGGCGCCGGATTCTGTACCCCGTGTGGTGCGCGGCGGCTCGTTCCTCGACTATGAGGCGAGCGCCCGCTGTGCGGCCCGCG
>CAYZNA010000232.1:0-6278 GCA_964478665.1 uncultured Anaerolineales bacterium | reverse complement strand
AGGCAGTATAGTTGTCCAGAAAAGTCTTTTCCACGCAGACCGACGCGGTCTCTGAGACCGCGTCGGTCTGGCCCGGAAGGAACTTATCTGGAGGGCTATATCCGCAGCGGCCCCCGGCTTCATCGGCCAGTTGCCGGCGCAGTTCTGCCGAAACATGCGTGAGGCTCACGCGCTGGCCGCCTTCAGTTGCTCAAGCGTGGGCAGGGGAACCCCGCGCGCGTTCAGCAGACTGAAGGCGTGCGCCTTGCGCAGTGTCAGCGCTTCCGCCTCTTCGCGGAGCCGCGCCAGCAACTCGCGCCCTTCCGCGGTCAGCGCCCCGGCCTGATTGCGCTCCAACAACACGTCGTACAATGCCACCTTGTCGGCGTTCAACGTGGCGCGAGCCAACTGCCAGAGCGCGTCGTCAGACAGGCGTTCCATTGCCTTCAGTTCGTCGCGCAAGGCCGGCGGCAGGTCATCTTCTATCGGCGGGGGCAAGGCCCGCGCCAGAGTCTGAACCACCACATCTTCCACGGCCCGCGCGCTCGTCCGGGCTGCCGCCTGCAGCCGCTGGTACAACGTCTCCGGCAAACTCACGGTCAATGTCTGGACGGTCATCAGCCTCTCTCCTGTCTCTCCAGATAGTTCAATACGGAGGGCAGGTCAACAAACGGGTCACCTGTCTCCAGTTCGGCGCGAACTTTGAGGGCAAACTGGCGTTCGGAAAACTGCTGCGTTTCCACCACGCGCACGGCCCGACACAGAGGCCAGCGTTGCAGGGTGGAGACCACGAAATCCAGCCACTCAGCCAGCGCATTCACACGCCTGCCTCGGCCTGCAGCCCGAGCCAACTTTGCAGCATCTCGCGGGCGATCTTCCAGTCGAGTGCGTCTTCTTCTTCTTCCATCACCGCCTCGTTCAGCACCGGGTCGGGCTTTGCCATCAGCGTGGCGGAACGCGCTCTCAGATAGGCGTCGAACTGCTCGTAGGTCATACCGTGCTTGACTTGCAGGCGTTCAACCGCAGCCCGATACCGCTCGATTTGCCGCAGCGTGTACTCACGGGCCATTTCTGCCACGGCCACTTCGGGGCTGGCGAACAACCCGCGCCGGACAAATGGTTGGACCACCGCGGAGATAACATCGGACATGGGCGCTTCTCCTGTACAAGGATTGGACGGAGCAATTATAACCGAAGACGGCCGGCGCTCCTCGCGCCTTCCCAACGCCCGCCAACCGGGGTATCATCGGGCGCGTGACTCCCACCCAATCCCGCAACTTTCGCCTCGGCGTGCTGAACGGGGCGCTGTTCAATCTCGCAGAGGCGCTGATGGACCCGACGCTGGTGCTGGTGGCCTTCGTCTCCGCGCTCACCAGCTCGCCGGTGCTGATCGGGTTGATCGTGCCGCTGCGCAACGCCGGCTGGTTTCTGCCGCAACTGTACGTCTCCACGTTTTTGCAGGGTTGGCAATACAAGAAGCCGCTGTACGCCGGCATGGCAGTGGTGCGCGCGCTGGCGTGGGGCGGGCTGGCGGTGAGCATGGCGCTGGTGCGCAATTCGACCGCGCTGCTGGCGCTGTTTATTGGCCTGTTTGCGATCAATTCGCTGGCCAGCGGGTTTGCCGGGCTTTCGTTTATGAGCGTGGTGGCCAAGACCATCCCCGCCGACCGGCGCACCGATTTCTTTGCCTGGCGCCTGACAGGCGGCGGTGCCCTGGCTATTGGCGCGGGGTTCGTGGTGCGGGCCATGCTGGCTGCGGACGCGCCGCTGTCGTTTCCGCAGAACTACCTGCTGCTGTTCGCGCTGGCGTTCGCCTTCAGCGTGGGCGGGCTGCTGGCCTACAATCGCACCGAGGAGCCACCGGACGTGGAGGTGCCGCCCGGCGCCACCTTCCGCAGCCAGCTCCGCCGGGCGCGCCGGGTGCTGGCGACCGACCTGACCTATCAGGCCTTCCTGAAAATGCGCATGGCGCTGATGCTGGCCGGGGTGGCCACGCCCTTTTTTGTGGTCTGGGCCAGAGAAAGCTTTGGCCTGCCGCCCTCGTGGGTGGGGGTGTATCTGGCGATTGTGACAGCGGCCGGCCTGCTGGCCAACCTGCTTTTCAGCCGGCTGTCGCGGCGGGTCTCCAACCAGGCTCTGTTCAACCTGGCTGCGCTGGCCGGGCTGGTGATGGCGCTGCTGGTGCTGGCGCTGGCCGCGCTGGGGCTGCTGCGCCCTCTGAGCGCGAGGCTGGTGGGTCTGTGGCTGGCGCCGGTCTTTGTGCTCTCTGGTGTGCGCGAGGCTGGCATTGGCGTGACCGCCAACAGCCTGCTGCTGGACCTTGCGCCGGCGTGGCGCCGCCCGCTGTACGTCGGCCTGACTCATACCGTGCTGGGCCTGATTCTGCTGGCGACGGCTGCCGGCGGGCTGGTGGTGGCCCTGAGCGGGCCGGTGGCGCTGTTTGTGATGGCGCTGCTGGCCAACGTGCTGGCGCTGTGGTACGCGAGGCAGATGAAACTGGCGGGATCTGTGGCGATAGCAGCGACAGCGAGTAAGAAGTGATACGGATGAGCTGCGTCGCCCTGCGTCTGTCTGCCAGCCATGCGCCCGAACTCAATCGCTCTTTGCCCGCGGATGTTCTCCCATTGCGTATAGAACGCGGCGCAAGTTGACGAGTTCCTCTCGGTTCAATCGCAGCGCTTTGATTGTTGCTCGTCCTGTGGCCGTCAGCCCGATAACGAGAGTAAAGTCATCGTTCCACGCGAAATGGTCATCCCACTGTTGTTGCCGCGGGTGATAGAGTGGGACGACCTTATCCGAGGCGGGGTCGTGCGTCTCTGTGCTGGTGTACTTGTGGTTGTTGCATCCCTGACATGCGAGCGCGAGATTATCAAGCGTGGTTTCTCCGCCCACATGACGCGGAATGATGTGTTCGATAGAGAAGGACTGAGTGGCAAAGCGCGCCTGGCTTTTGCAGTATTCGCAACAACCGCGTGCGCGTTCCAGAACCGCCTGTCTCTGTTCGACCGTGTCGCGTCGTTCAGGCATAGGCAGGCGGTCGAATTCCCAGATTTTCCATCAGCGCCGTCATCGAAGTTCGACGCAGCCGCGCGAGTTCTGCCAGACATTCGACGCGACGTACTTCCGTTTCTTCGACTTGCTGCGTCAACTGTAACAGTTCGTCGTATTCGTCTGCCGTCAAAGTCTCCCCTTGCCGCTTTGTTATCAGTTCGTTGTATCGTTTCTGAATATCGGAAGGGACTCCCTCATTGATCTTGAGTAGTAGTTCGGATTCGGCGCGCGGCAGACTTGGCGCCTGCTGCCTGGCGCGCAGTGCGATGACCTGAAAAACGAACTGCTCTAGATCGGGCTGGCTCAATTGTCCCACTGCTTTCAGCAGTTCATCGGTGGGCAACTGAGCCTCAATCTGGACGACGGGCATGTGTACCTCCTCGGTGCAAGTATACTATGGATTGGCGGCACGCTGGCGCAGACGCTGGCGCAGCAGCGCCGGCAGGACGCGGGCGTTTTCGCTGCCCAGCGCCAGCGCCGCCAGCCAGAAAACGGTCCCCCCCAGGAGCACCCCTCCCACGGCCGGCAGCCAGGCCGGGGACCGGGCCACCCACGCGAGGTCCCCGGCTCCCCACAGGATCAATCCCATGGCCGCGGCCGCGGCCCCGGTCCGGTAGAGGCTGAGGGCCAGGCGTCGCCCCTCCAGCCCGCCGAGCCGGCGTCGCATCAACCAGAGCAGGGCGGCCGTCTCCAGCGCAGTGGCCAGCGAGTTGGCGAGGGCCAGCCCGCCGTGGGGGAGCCAGCCGGCGCGCTCGAACAGCCGGGCGAACAGCAGGCTGAGGGCCACGTTCAGGCTCATGGCCACGGCGCCCACGGCCACCGGGGTGCGGGTGTCGTGCAGGGCGTAGAAGGCCCGCGAGAGGATCTCCACCAGCGAGTGGCCCACCAGCCCGACGGCGTACCAGAGAAGCGCCCACGAAACCAGCATCACCGAGCGTTCGTCGAAGGCGCCGCGCTCGAACAGCAGGATCACCAGCGGCCGGCGCAGCAGCACAAGCCCCACCGAGGCCGGCAGGGCAAGGAACAGGATGGCGCGCAAGGTCTGGACCAGCGCGGCGCGCATCTCGGCCAGTTGGCCGCGCGCGACCTGGGCGCTGAAGGTGGGCAGCGCGGCGATGGCGATGGCCTGGGCGATCACCACCTGCGGCATGGTCATCACCGCCCAGGCCAGGGCGATGGCGGAAAGGCTGCCTTCTGGCATGCCGGAGGCCAGCACGGTGTTGACGAGGAAGTTGATCTGCACCACCGCCACGCCGATCAGGCGCGGCCCCATCAGCCGGGCCACCTCGCGCACGGCGGCCGCGCGCAGCCCGAGGGTGGGGAGGTAGCGCGCGCCGCGCCCGCGCAGGCCGGGGAGTTGAACCAGCAGGTGCAGCGCCGCGCCGATCACCACGCCCCACGCCAGCCCGAAGATGTCCATACGCGGGGCCAGGGCCAGCACGCCGAAGATCACGCCGGACCAGTACAGGCTGGGGGCGAGCGCCGGCAGCCAGAAGTGCTGGTGGGCGTTGAGCACCCCCATCAGCAGCCCGCTGGCGCCGAAGATCACGCTGGAGAGCAGCATGATGCGCAGCAGGGAGGCGGTGAGCGCCAGTTGCCAGGCGGGGTAGTCCGGGGCCAGCAAGCGGGCCAGCGCCGGGGCCAGCAGCGCGCACAGCAGGGCCAGGCCGGTGAGGGCCAGCAGGACGAGGTTGACGATGGCAGAGGCCAGCCGCCACGCGCCGGCGCGATCGTCGCGGGCCAGCAGGCCGGTGAAGGTGGGCACGAAGGCGGAGGCCAGCGCCCCGCCGGCGATCAGGCTGAAGAGCAATTCCGGCAGCCGGGCGGCGGTGTTGAAGGCGTCGAGGTCGGCGCCGGTGCCGAAGGCGTGCGAAACCAGCACCTGGCGCGCCAGCCCGACCAGATTGCTGAGCACGAAGCCGGCCATCACCACGCCGGCCGCGCGCGCGATTTGTCTTCCGCCAGAATCGGCCACGGGCGCGAATTATAGCAGCAGCGCGGCCCCGAGGGGCTGCACCGCCCGGGGCCGGGAATCGCGAGAGCCGGGGACGCCGACCCCGGCTCTCTTATAAGGAGGAGAAGAAGAGATTTCGCCCTTCCGACGATACTATAGCACGGTATTTCGCATAGACCTTGCCTGGCGCCCTACGGGAAACCTACGGAAAACCTACGGTTAGGCCGGGAAGAACGGGACGGGCGGGGCACAACCAGCGGCGAGCGCGCCGACTGGGCGCTGGAGCGCCAGCGTGGTGTTACGTTGGGGGGCGAAGTGATCTACTGGACCGGCGGCGCCGTGGGCCGGGCCGCCGCGCGGGCGGTGGCGTGGTGGATGGGCAGCCCCTTAATTCTTACACGACCTGCTTGATCGTATCAAATATGCTAAAATAAACACAGATCCCGATTTCTCAACGGTCGGTTTCTATGGAGGCAAGGTATGCAAGATAGTATTTTACTCGACCAGGTGACGAAGCTGGCAGAAAAGCTTCCGGTGATAGACAAAGTAAGGTTGATCGAACGAATTGCCCCACAAATCGAACATGATTTGCAAGGTCGTCAACCTGCCCAACGACGGTCTTTGTGGGGGCTGTGCGCCGATCTGGGCGTAGCCCCTTCCGGCGAAGTCATTGACCAGGCTCGCAGTGAAGAGTGGGTCAGCTTTCCCCGGGAGGATATCTGATGTTACGGGCTGTGGCAGATACACACGCTCTTGTCTGGTACATCTACGCAGACGGACGACTGTCAAATACGGCTCGTACTCTGTTCGAAGACGCTGCTGTCCGTGGCGATCAGATTGCCTTTTCTTCCATCACTTTGGCCGAAATCGTTTATTTGAGTGAACGGGGCCGAATCGCACAAGATACCCTCGCTCGACTGTTGGCAGCCACAGATCGAATTGACGCTTTGATGGTTGAGATTCCCTTTGATCGTCACGTGGCACAGGCTCTCAGTCAGGTTGATCGTTCACAAGTTCCTGAATTACCCGACCGGATCATCGCAACGACAGCTCTGTATCTGGGTGTGCCGGTCATTAGCCGCGATCACCGGATCAGACTATCGGGAATGGATACAATCTGGTAAATCAGTCACCCGCTGAGAATCGGGCGCAGTTTTGTTCAATCGCGCCTCCCGCAGGCTTACGAACAACCGCGGGAGGCGCGTTTTTATCCGCGAATGACGCGAATGGGCGCGAATATGTAGTGTAACCTGACCTCTTGAACACTTGACCGGGCGATTATGCAGTTCTGACG
>CAYZNA010000231.1:1555-6292 GCA_964478665.1 uncultured Anaerolineales bacterium | reverse complement strand
GGCCTGGCGCTGCTGGCCTGGGGCGCCGGCCGCGCTGCCTGGGCCGCCCCTCCCGGCCAGGGGACCGTGCCCACCGCCCCGATCCCGGCCAGCAGTACTCCGACCCCCACTGCCTCCCCCGCGCCCGGACCTGTTACCCCGGCCGCCACCGTCTCCCCCGGACCGGGCAACCTCTCCCCCACGCCTTCGCCTCCCCCGCCGGGCATCCCCTCTCCCACGCCTTCCCTGCGCCTCACCGCCACCGCGCTCCCTGTTACCTGTCGCATCCTTGCCACACCCCCCCGCCCGGGCGGCGAGACGCTGCTGACTCCCTGCACCACAACTCTGCGCCTGCCCGCCGGGCTGATCCCGCCCGGAGGCCAGGCTCTGGCCGATGAACTGGTCCCCGCCGCCTTGCTGGCCCTCGGCCCGCCACCGCCCGGCCAGCGTTTTCTGGGCAACGGCCTGTTCTTTCAGGTGACCGGCGCCGACGGCCGGGCATTGACGGCCTTGCCGGCCCCGGCGCAAATGTGTTTCCCTGCCCCACCAGGTGTGAGGGGATTGGCGCGCCGCTGGACCGCCGCCACGCCCGCCGGTCAGGGGGACCACCCCGCCGGCTGGGCTGCCTCCCCGACTTTCACCGCCGCAGGCGGCCTGCGCTGCTCCCTCACGCGCCTGCCAGGCAGCTACGTTCTGATCGGCCCCTGACGTGTTCGCATCCCCCGCGCCTCGCCGGCGCTCCACGCTGACCGCCGCTGGCCTGTCCCTGGCCCTCGGGCTGGTATACCTTGCCAGCCTGGCCCCCGGCCTCACCTGGGCCAACCGCGGCGAGGACGGCGGCGACCTGATCGCGGCTGCAATCAGCGGCGGGGTGCCCCATCCCTCCGGCTACCCCACTTACTTGCTGCTGGCGCGCGCTTTTCAGGCCTTGCCGTTCGGCTCGCTGGCCTTCCGAACTAATCTGTTCTCGGCCGTCTGCACCGTGCTGGCCGCCGCGCTGCTGGCCGGCCTGGTGACGCGCGTCGCGCAGGGGCCGCTCGCGCTGCGCCGGGCCGCCGGGGTGATCGCCGCCTTTGCCTTCGGGCTGGCGCGCCTGGTCTGGTCGCAGGCGGTTATCACCGAGGTTTACGCGTTGCACGGCCTGTTTGTCGCCCTGCTGCTGTACCTGTCCCCGTTGGCCCGTCCTGCCTCCCTGGCCCGACCGGCGCAGCCGGGGCGGGCCGCCCGGCGGGCCGCCCTTGCCGGCCTGGTTGCCGGATTGGCGCTGGGCAATCATCTCACCACTGCGCTGCTGCTGCCGGCGCTGCTGCTGCTCGAACTGTGGGGGGAGCCGGCCGGGCGCGGCGCCGGCCGGGCGTGGACCGGATTGCGCTGGCGCAGCTTCGCCTTGCAAATTGGCGGGCTGGTCATTGGCTTGCTGGCCTACCTTACCCTCCCACTGCGTGCGCGGGGCGGCGCCCCGGTGGTCTGGGGCGACCCGGCCGGCTGGCAGGGGTTGTGGTGGCTGGTGTCCGGCCAGTTGTACGAAAGCCGCGTGTTTCATTTGCCGCTGGCCTACCTGCTCCCCCGCCTGCGCGCCTGGGCCGGGCTGCTGCTGGCCCAGCTTGGCCTGTTGGGGACCGGGCTGGCGCTGTACGGGCTTTCCACTGGCCGGGCGCGCACCACCCGCGCCCTGTGGGTCACCGGCTGGATGGCTGTGGCCTACAGCGCCTTTTCCATCGGCTACGATTCGCTCGACTCCTACGTTTATCTGATTCCCGTCTACATGGCGCTGGCCATCTGGCTGGGGTTGGGGGCCGCGGCGCTGCTGGAGGCCCTGCGCGCGCGGGGCGCGGGGCTGGTTCCGGCCGGCGCTGCCCTGCTGCTGCTGGTGGTATTCGTTGGCGCCGCCTCCAGCCTGCCAGCGGTGGATGCCAGCCACGATGCGCGCGCGGAGACCTATGGCCGGACCGTGCTGAGCACGGCCCCGGCCGGGGCGCTGCTGTTCACCCGCGAGGATACCGACACCTTCGCGTTGTGGTACTTTCACTTTGCCCTGCGGCAGCGCCCGGACGTGGCGGTGCTCAGTGAGGGCTTACTGGCCTTCGACTGGTATCGGGCCGGGCTGCGCCGCACCTATCCCGCCCTGACCGTGCCCTCCACAGCCCTGGACTGGAAAGCGGCTGTGACCGCTGCCAACCCCCGGCGCCCGGCCTGCGACACCTTCCCCGACAGCCCCCGGCCCCTCGCCTGCCGCGAACCATAGAACCGTAGGGCAAGTTTTCCCGCGACCCCGCCAGCGCAGAGCGCGGGACGGGGCAAACTTGCCCTACTTGCCCACGCGCACCACCACCGCGGCAGCGGTGTCCCCGGCGGCGCAGCCGGTGAACAGGCCGTAGCCGCCGCCCAGCATCTCCAGCTCCTCGATCAGTTCGATCATCAGCCGCATCCCGGTCGGCCCCTGTGGGTGGCCCCAGATCAGCGAGCTGCCGTAGTTGTTCATGGCCTGCAACGGCAGGTTGAGCGCCCGCGAGAGAACCACATCGTTCACGGCGAAGGGGTTGTGGGTCTTGATGACCTTCAGGTCCGACACTTGCAGGCCGGCCAGTTGCAGCGCCCGCTGCGCGGCGGGCAGGTTGGCCATGGGCATGTAGCCCTGCTTTGCCCGGCCCTCGGCCACCGCCAGCACCTGCACCTCCACCTCGGGGCGGCGGCTGATCTCCCGCGCGCGGGCGCGGGTGGTGATTACCATCCCGGCGTTGCCGTCCGCCGGGTAGGTCTGCCCGCCAAAGGTGACCGTGCCGCCCTTCAGGACCGGCTTGAGCCGCTCCAGCCCCTCGCGGGTGGAGGGGAAGACGCCCTCGTCGTCCGCCACGCTGCCCACTATCTTCCGTCCGCCGGGGTTGACCTCCACCTGCGCGACCATATAGCGCCTGTGGAAAGCGCGGTCGTCGGCCAGCGCCCGCTGGTACTGGGCGTACCGCACCAGCACCGCTTCGTGCTGCTCCTCGGTGGTGATCTCCTCGTCGCGGGCCACGTTCTCGGCGGTCTCGATCATCGAGTTGCGTCCGAGCGGGTCGCTGTTGAAGTTATCCCACACCCAGTCCTCGGCCTCGCCCCGCCCGCCGGGGCCGAGCGGGTTGGGGTAGAGCAGGTGCGGGCCGTTGGAGGTGCGGTCGGCGGTGATGCCCAGGATTGCCTCCCCATCCCCGTCGCCGCCCGCGCTCTCGACGCGGAAGGCAGCGTTGGCCACCACCCGGGCAGAGGTAGCACAGGCCTGCGAAAGGGTCGGGCCGGTGATGCCCGCTGCGCCGATCAGCCCGGCCAGCCACGGCGCGCCGTAGAACGAGCTTTGCGAGGGGACGGTGATGCCCAGATACAGGGCGTCAAACTGCCCCGGCTCCAGCCCGCGCTCGGCCAGCGCGCGCCTGGTCACTTCCGCCGCGAACTTGATCGGGTGCAGGTTGGCAAAGCTGCCCTGCCACTTGCAAAACGGGGTAGACCAGTACGCCCCGTAGGGAATGTAGACGTTCTTGAACTGCATAGGTCAGTCTCCTGCCCACTCGACGATCGTGGCCTCGCCCTGCCCGACGCCCACGCACAGCGTCGCCAGGCCGTAGTACGGGCGCCGTTCCTGCGGGGCGCGACGGCGCATCTCGTGCACCAGAGTGCAGACAATGCGCGCTCCGGTGCAGCCCAGCGGATGCCCCAGGGCAATCGCGCCGCCGTTCACGTTGGTGATCTTCTGGCGCATGCCAAGCTCGTAAATCACAGACAACCCTTGCACCGCGAAGGCCTCATTCAATTCGATCAGCCCGATGTCGGACATCTCCAGGCCGGCGCGCTGTAGCGCTTTGCGGGTGGCCGGGATGGGGCCGTAGCCCATGGTGCGCGGCTCGACGCCGGCCGCGGCCGACGACACCACTCGCGCCAGCGGTTTCAGGCCGAGTTCGGCGGCCTTCTCGGCGCTCATCAGCAGCACCGCCGCCGCGCCGTCGTTGATGCCGGAGGCGTTGCCGGCGGTGACCGTGCCATTCGAGCGGAAAGCCGGGCGTAGCTTTGCCAGCCGCTGCGGCGTTGTGTCGCGGCGCGGGTGCTCGTCCGTGTCCACAATGATCGGGTCGCCCTTGCGCTGCGGGATCGTGACCGGCACGATCTCTGCGGCAAAGCGCCCGGAGTCGATGGCCTCGATGGCCCGGCGCTGACTTTCGTAGGCGAAGGCGTCCTGGGCCTCGCGGCTGATGTGCTGTTCCTCGTAGATATTCTCGGCCGTCTCGCCCATGCCCTCGTTTCCGTACTGCTCCTTTAGCTTGCGGTTGGGGAAGCGCCAACCGATGGTTGTGTCCCACGCAGTCAGATCGCCCCACGGAAAGGCGCTCTCGGATTTGGGCAGCACCCACGGCGCGCGAGACATGGATTCCACGCCACCGGCGACGTACACCTCGCCCTCGCCAACTTTGATGGCGCGGGCGGCGGCGTTGACCGCCGCCAGGCTGGAGGCGCACAGCCGGTTAAAAGTGGCCGCGGCCACCGTGGGGGGAAAGCCGGCCAGCAGGGTAGCCATGCGGGCCACGTTGCGGTTGTCTTCCCCGGCCTGGTTGGCGCAGCCGAGATACACTTCTTCGACCATGGCCGGGTCCACGCCGGCGCGCTTGACCACCTCGGCGATGACCAGCGCGGCCATGTCGTCCGGGCGAACGGAACTCAGCGCGCCGCCATGTCGCCCGATCGGGGTGCGGACCGCCGAGCACACCACTGCCTCTTCCATCGGCACTGCCC
>CAYZNA010000231.1:0-1545 GCA_964478665.1 uncultured Anaerolineales bacterium | reverse complement strand
ATAGGTATTGTCCTCCGTCTACGTTAATTACCTGTCCGGTGATGTGGCGCGCCGCCTCGGTGCACAGGAAAGTGATCACCGTGGCCACCTCTTCCGGCTTGCCCAGCCGGCCCAGCAGGATCTCGGCCAGGGCCATGTCCTTTATCTTGTCCGGCGCCTGGCGCACCATGTCAGTCTCAATCAGGCCGGGGGCGATGGCGTTCACGTTCACGCTGGAGCGGCCCAGTTCGCGCGCCACCGTCTTGGTCAGGGCGATCACGCCGCCCTTGGCCGCGGTGTAGTTGGACTGGCCAAATTTGCCGCGCAGCCCGTTGATCGAGGTGATGTTGACGATCTTGCCGTAGTTCTGTTCCCTGAAGATGGGCGCGGCGGCGCGGATGTAGTTGAAGGTGCCCTTGAGGTCCACCCCGATCACTTCATCCCATTGGGCCTCTTCCATCTTCCAGATCACCGCGTCGCGGTTGATGCCGGCGTTGTTCACCAGAATGTGCAGCCCGCCCAGTTCCTTTACCACCGTATCTACCATGCGCTGCGCCTCGGCAAAGGAGGCCTCGTCGGCGTGCACCACCAGTCCGCGCTGCCCCCTGGCCTCGATCTTGGCCACAATGGCGTTGGCCTCTTCGGAATGGCGGCGGTAGTTGATGGCGACGTCTGCGCCGTTCGCGGCCAGGTCGAGCGCCACCGCCGCCCCGATGCCCAGGCTGGCGCCGGTGACGATAGCTACTTTGCCTTGAAGATCTTTGTTCATGTGGGTTCTCCGTTGGTCGGTGAGTGGGGATTAGAGATTAGAGATTAGAGATTGGAGATTGGCTATATGCCGACGCTGATGCCGCCGTCAACGAAGAGGACCTGGCCGGTCACGTAGGCGGAATCGTCGGTGACAAAGAATAGATGGGCGGCCGCGATCTCCTCCGGCTCGGCCAGTCGCCCGAAGGGGGTCTTGGCCAGCAGGCCTTCCATGAGCTTCTCCGGGATGCCGGCGGTCATGCGGGTGCGGGTGGCGCCCGGGGCAACGCAGTTCACCGAGATGTTGTATCGCGCCCACTCCAGCGCCAGGGTCTTCGTCAGGCCAATCACCCCGGCTTTGGAGGCGGCGTAGTTGGCCTGGCCAATGTTGCCCAACGCGCCAATGGAGGAGGTGTTGACCATGCGCCCGTAGTTCTGCCGCATCATGGGCACGGCCGCCAGTTGGGACATCAGCCAGGTGCCTTTCAGGTTGACCTCCAGCACCGCGTCCCACACATCGTCGCCCATGAGTCTGACCTCATCCCCTTTGACCCGCGTGACCAGGCCATCGCGGTTGATTCCGGCGTTGTTGATCAGGATGTCCAGCCGGCCAAACTCCTCCACGGCGGCCTCCACCATGTTCTGCGCGTCGGCGCGCCGGCTGACGCTGCCGGTCACGGTCAGGGCCACGCCGCCGGCCCATTTGACCTGCACCGCGGTCTCGGCCACCCCGTCGGCGAGCACGTCCGATAGCACCACCCTGGCGCCCTCGCGGGCAAAGCGCAGGGCGGTGGCGCGGCCAATGCCGCCGCCCGCCCC
>CAYZNA010000230.1:330-6299 GCA_964478665.1 uncultured Anaerolineales bacterium | reverse complement strand
GCCCACCCGCGCCCGCTAGCGGCTTCTGCTGGGCGGCGGCTTTCTGCCGGGCGCGGCGGCCGATGCTGGCGGCCGGCCGGGCGGGAGCGCCGGGCAGCTCGCGCTGGAGCAGGGCCTGCCCGACGCCTCAGCGGGCGGAGGGGAGGCCGCCACCCGCGCCAGCTTTCGGCTGGAGATTGCCGCCATGCAGGCGCTGCTGGTGGATGGGGTGGCGCCCGCCCCGCAGTTCGACTCGGATCTGAGTTATGATTTGAGCGGGGCCGCTGCCCGGCTCAGCGGGCGGATCAGCAACACCAGCGACCTGACCCTGCACGACGCGGTAGTGCTGGCGTTGGGGACGGTGACCCGGCTGGGGACCCTGACCCCTGGCGCGGCGGCGGAGGTCTCGATGGCAATCGCCACCGGGCAGGCCAGCCCCCGATTGCTGCTATCGGGGGCCAGCCCGGCGCCGGGGCCGGGTAGGGGCGGGTCTCAGACCCGCCCCTACTCGGCGACCGCGCCCCTGGCGGTCAAGCCCCGGGCCTTTCCGGGCGGCGACTTCGACGCGGTGATCACCGAGGTCCTGGGCAACGCCGATGTGTACCGCGACCGGGATCTGTTCCGGCGCTATGCTCTGATGCATAGTGTGCTCGATTCGACGCAGGGCCAGGCTGCCTTGTTGGGCGGGGTGTATTTGCTGGGTTGGACCGAAAGCTCTCAGATACCGGCCACGCTGAACAGCCGGCAGGTCGAGACGCTGGATAGCACGCTGGTGGTGGTTACGCTCAACCCGCGCGTGCCAGAGGGCGCCCCCGGCAGCGCGCTGCGCCTGCCGCCGGCGCTATTCTCCTGGTCGTTGCTGGGGGCCGAGGGCACGCCGGCCACCGATCTTTCGCCCTACGGCGCCTATCTGTACGACGGCAATTACACCCTTTCCTTCCGGCTCGCCCGGCCGGTGACGTTTCGCACGGTTGAAGCGCTCACCCTGCACCTGAGCAGTTCCGGGCAGACCGGGCCAGGCGGCCTTTCTGCCAGCCTGTGGGCCTTCGACACCGGCGAGTGGGTCTCGCTGGGGCCGCTGAACTGGGGCGATCTGGCCGTCGGCCCTGCGCCGGGGCGCTACGTGAGCGCGGCGGGTGAGATTCGCCTGCGCATCGAGCGCCCGGGCGGCACCGCGCCGGTGAGCATCGAGCGCAGCGATTTTACGCTGGTGGTGAGCAACTGAGGACCTTTTCGCACATGGCGCCGATCATCGAGATCAAAGACCTGACCAAACGCTACGGCCGCCTGACCGCGGTGGACCACCTGAGCCTGACGGTGGAGGCCGGGGGCATTTACGGCTTCGTGGGGCCGAACGGCGCCGGCAAGACCAGCACCATGCGCATGCTGACCACCCTGCTCAAGCCCACCGCCGGCGAGGCCTGGGTGGCCGGCCACTCGGTCACGCGCGCGCCGCGCGCGGTGCGCCGGGCCATCGGCTACATGCCGGACTTCTTCGGCGTGTACGACGATATGACTGTCTGGGAGTATCTGGATTTTTTCGCGGCCTGCTACGAGATTCCACAGTCCACCCGGCTGGGGCTGATTGACGATTTGTTGGAACTGGTGGAGCTGAAGCATCGTCGCAATGACATGGTGGATTCGCTCTCGCGCGGCATGAAGCAGCGCCTGTGTCTGGCCCGCACCCTGGCCCACGACCCGCAGGTGCTGATCCTGGACGAGCCGGCCTCCGGGCTGGACCCGCGCGCCCGCGTTGAAATCCGCGAGCTGCTGGTGGAGCTTTCCCGGCTGGGCAAGACGGTCTTCTTCTCCACCCACATCCTGGCGGACGCGGCCGAAATCTGCACCGAAGTGGGCATCATCGAAGCCGGCAAGCTGGTAGCCGCCGGCCCCCTGGACGAGATGCAGGCCAGGCTGGTGCCTCACCGTGAGGTCACCATCACCCTGCTCGACCGCGCCGACGAGGCCCGCGAACTGTTGCTGGCGGCCGAGGGCGTGAGCGATGTGCGCGAGGTCACCCCCAGTCGGGGATCTTCGACCGGCAAGAACGGCGGGCGGGTCGCGCTGGAGGTCCAGTTTGTGGGCGACGAGCCGGCGGTGGGCCGCCTGCTGGCCGCACTGGTGGAGCGCGGTCTGCCGGTGGTGCAGTTCGGCCAGGACACCCGCGACCTGGAGGAAGTGTTTATGCGGGCTACGAAGGGGATCGTGTCGTAGCTCGCGAGGAGGTCAGACTATGGTCACACTGGCCGTCAGCCCCCGGACGATGGAGTACCTGGGGCAGATCGAAGGACAGACGACTGAGGAAAAGGTGCTCCGGTTGCTCGAGACCTATCTCTCCAGTCAGCTTATGGCGTGCGAGCGGGAGATCGGCGAGTACGAGGTGAAATACCGTTCTACCTTCGCCGAATTCGCGGGAGCGTGGGCGGACGGCACAGTTCCCGACCGGCGCAGCCATGCGGTTGAAAGAGACTATATGGAATGGGAAGGCCTGGAGGCGGAGAAGCGCCGCTGGCTGGATATGCTCAGGCGTTTGCCCGGCAACGGGCGCTCCGAATGACCGGCGATGGACCTGACACAGCAATTGTGGCGGGCCTGGCGGAAACTGACGCAAGCAACGGACTCGGAGACCGGCAACGCGGAGGCTTGATGGCAGGCACGCCTGCGACTGAAGCGACAACTCCCAGGAGAGGCAATTCTGTGCCAGGCCGCGGCCTGTGCGAGCGCCTTACCCAGAACCCGGTGGTCCTGAAAGAACTGCGCGGGCGAATGCGCGGCGCGCGCGCCTTCGTGGTGCTCACCGCCTACCTGCTGTTCATGAGCGGATTTGCCACCCTGCTGTACTACGCCTACACCGCCTCCAGCCAATCCACCCTCGGCGCGGAAACCAATCAGTGGGTGGGCAAGGTGGTTTTTGGCGGCGTGGTCGGCATCGAGCTGTTTCTGGTCAGCTTCATCGCGCCGGCCTTCACCGCCGGGGCCATCTCCTCCGAACGCGAGCGCCAGACCTACGACCTTCTGCGCACCACGCTGCTCCCGGCGCGGGCGCTGGTGCTGGGCAAACTGCTCTCGGCCCTCTCTTACGTGGCGCTGCTGCTGTTGGTGGCGCTGCCGCTGCAAAGCCTGGCTTTTCTGCTGGGCGGCGTGGCGATCGAGGAAGTGCTGATCGCCGCTGCTGTCCTCCTCGTCACCGCCCTGGCATCTGGCTCGATGGGCGTGTTCTTCTCCAGCCTGGTGCGCCGCACCCTTGGCGCCACCGTGTTGACCTACGCCTTTGCCCTGCTGACCACCGTTGGCCTGCCCTTGTTGTTGCTTATCTTTGTGCCGGTGGCGAATGTTCTTTATCCAAACACCCCGCCGCCGGCCGTGATGGCGCTGTTGGTCTACGGCCTCGGACTGCTGATTTCCCTCAATCCGCTGGCCACGGCCATCGCCACCGAAGTCATCCTGATCCAGGAGCAGTCGGCCCTCTATTTCACTCTGCCCCTCCCCAACGGGACCAGCCTGCCGCTGGTCTCGCCGTGGATTGTCTACGTCATGCTTTATTCCCTGTTGAGCGTCGTGCTGATCTGGTGGAGCGTGCGACTGGTCAAGCGAGTGGACGCCTGAGGGGCGCCGGACAACCATGATCCCCGAACTGAACCAACTGGTCTCGCGCTGGCTGCTGCGCCGGCGCCTGTCTGAAGCGCTGACCTGGGCCGGACGCGGGCTGGCCGGCGGACTGGCGGCCGGCGTGGGACTCGCGCTGGTGGCGCGGCTGACTCCCCTGCGCCCCCTCCCCACCCTGATCTGGCTGACCGCGGCTTTTGCCCTGGGGGGGACCGCGGTGGCCTGGCTGGCGGCGTTTTTCTGGCCCCGACCCCTGCTGCCCGCCGCCCGAACCTTTGATCGCCGCTTCGGCCTGGCCGAGCGCACCAGCACCGCGCTGGAACTGGCCCTGCGCCCGGCCGACGCGCCGGACTGGCTGCGGCGCGAGCAGGCCGCCGATGCCCTGGCCTCCGCCCTGCGGGTGGACCCGCGCCGCATGATGCCGTTTGCGATCGGGCGCGCCGAGGCGCTGGCGGCGCTGGCCCTGGCTGCCATCCTGACCCTCTCGCTGGCCCTGCCCAACCCGCAGGCCGGGGCGCTGGCGCAACAGGCGGCGGTGGGCAACGCCATCGCGCAGCAGGTCACCCGGATCGAAGCCCTGCGTCGCGAGATTGAGGCCAACCCCGCCCTGACGGAGGCGCAGAAAGAGGCCCTCACCCGCCCGCTGGCCGAGGCGCAGCAGAAACTCAGCCAGGGCCGGCTCACGCAGGAGCAGGCGGTTTCCGCCTTGCAGGGCGCCGAGGGGCAGTTGCGGCAACTGGCCGACCCCGGAGCGCAGACGCGGGCGCAGGCCCTGCAGCAGGCCGGGCAGGCCCTGGCCGGCGCGGGCGGCGAGAACCCGCTGGAGGGGTTCGGCCAGGCGCTGGCCCCCGATAGTGGCAATCGGGGGCTGGCGCGCGGCGATTTTCAGGCGGCTGCGCAGGCGCTGGGCAACCTTGATCCCGCGCAGCTCAGCCCCGAGGAACAGGCGGCGCTGGCGGCGCAGCTCGAGGCGCTGGCGCAGGCCACGGCCGCCGCCGACCCGGCGCTGGCCGCCGAAGGGTTGGCCCAGGCCGCGCAGGCCCTGCGCGCCGGAGACGTGACCGGGGCGCGCCAGGCGTTGCAGGCAGCAGCCGGCGCCCTGAGTCAGGCTGCCGGGCAGATCGCCCAATCGCAGGCGGCCGGGCAGGCAGCCGAGGGGCTGACCCAGGCCGGGCAGCAGGTGATGGGGATTGGGGATTGGGGATTGGGGATTGGGGAGTGGGGAGTGGGGAGTGGAGGGTGGGGAGGGGGGGGGGGGGGGCGGGGGGGGAGGGCCGGCGCGAATCCCATCCAGCAGGGCAACGGACCGGGCGACGGGGGTGAGCGCGGCTACGAGCCGATCTATTCCCCGTATCGCCTGGCGGGCGGCGGCGGGCCGCAGGTCAATTTGCCGGGCAGCGGGCAGCCCGGTGGGGAAGTGGTCGGGCAGGGGAACACCACCCCGGGCGCGGGCGGGCCGCCCACCGTGCCGTACAATCAGGTTTATCCGGCCTACAGCGCGGCGGCCTATCAGGCTATCAATTCCGGTCAGGTGCCGCCCGGCTTGAGGCCGCTGGTGCGCGACTATTTCAGTTCGCTGGAGCCGTGAGGATCATGCCTGAAATGATGTCTGCCGACGAGTTTCGCGAGATTGCGGCCCGCATCGAGTCCGAGGTGGGCCGGGTGATTGTCGGCCAGCGGGCGGTGGTGCGGCTGGTGCTGGTCAGCCTGCTGGCCGGCGGGCACGTGTTGCTGGAGGGGGCGCCGGGGCTGGGCAAGACCATGCTCATCCGCACCCTGGGGCAGGTGCTGGCGCTGCGCTTCAGCCGCATCCAGTTCACGCCTGACTTGATGCCGGCGGACATTGTGGGCACCGACATTCTGCTGGACGAGGACGGGCGGCGCGAGTTTCGCTTTCAGCCCGGACCGGTGTTCGCCAATCTGGTGCTGGCCGACGAGATCAACCGCGCCACCCCCAAAACGCAGAGCGCGCTGCTGGAGGCCATGCAGGAGCACTCGGTGACCGTGGCGAAGACTTCCTACCAGTTGCAGGAGCCGTTTCTGGTGCTGGCCACCCAGAACCCGATTGAGATGGAGGGCACCTACCCCCTGCCGGAGGCGCAACTGGACCGCTTTTTGTTTAAGGTGAACGTGGGCTTCCCCTCGGCGCAGGAGCTGGTGGAGATCCTTGGCCGCACCACCGGCGGGGAGGCGCCTGCGCCGGGGCAAGTCGCCGACGGCGCGACCATCCTGCGCATGGGCGCGCTGGCCCGCCAGGTCCCGGTGGCCTCGCTTGAGTCCCCCATCCCCCCGCCGGGAGAGGCCCTCCAGGTCCCGGGCCAGGTCCTCGTTGATGGACATGTCCTCCGGCCCTTTCCAGGAGAGCCATCTGCCGAACTCCAGCC
>CAYZNA010000230.1:0-320 GCA_964478665.1 uncultured Anaerolineales bacterium | reverse complement strand
CGCGCTGGCCCGCCAGGTCCCAGTGGCCTCGCACGTGAGCGAGTACGTGGCCCGGCTGGTGGCGGCCTCCCACCCGGAGAATCCGCTGGCGCCGCCGCTGGTGCGCCAGTATGTCCGCTACGGGGCCTCGCCGCGCGCCGGGCAGGCGCTGATCCTGGGGGCCAAAATCACCGCCCTGCTGGCTGGCCGGCTCAACGTGGCCTTTGAAGACGTGCAGGCCGTGGCCCCCGCCGCCCTGCGCCACCGCCTGCTGCTCAACTTCGAGGCTCAGGCGGAGGGGGTGGGGGTGGAGGGGGTGGTGGGGGAGTTGGTGGAGGGGA
>CAYZNA010000229.1:986-6399 GCA_964478665.1 uncultured Anaerolineales bacterium | reverse complement strand
CATTCATGCCGTTCAACCCTGCTTCAGCTCAGGCTAGCTGGCGAAGGTATTGTTAGAACGTTGTACGATCTGCACGCCCTCCGGCCCGGCCAGGACCAGATCGGTGGCCAGGCCGATAAACAGCCCGTGCGCCACGATCCCGGCGCGGGCGTCCAGCCGGGCGGCCAGCGCGGACGCGTCCGGGAGGGGGCCAAAGCTGCAATCCAGGATCAGGTTGCCCTGATCGGTGTGATAGAAGTCGCCCCCCGGGCCGCGGCGCGGGGTCACGCTCGCCCCCAGCGCCTCGAGGTACGCGGCCTGAGTGCGCCAGCCGAAGGGGATCACCTCCACCGGCAGGGCGAAGCGGGTCCCCAGCGCGGGTGAAAGCTTGCCGGCGTCCACCACAATGATCTCGCGCCGGCTGGCCTGGGCCACGATCTTCTCGCGCAGCAGCGCCCCGCCGCCGCCCTTGATCAGGTTGAGAGCCGGGTCCACCTCGTCCGCGCCGTCAATGGTCAGGTCGAGGGCCGGGTGGGCCTCCAGCGTGGTGAGGGGGATGCCCAACCGGGAGGCCTCGGCCTGCACCCGCAGCGAACAGGGCACACCCAGCACCTCGCGCAGCCGGCCCTCGTGCAGCAACCGGGCGATCTTGCGGATGGCAAAGATGGCCGTGCTGCCCTCCCCCAACCCGATCACCATCCCGGATTGGACGAAGTCCACCGCGCGCTCGGCGGCTTGCTGTTTGTACAGATCAGTGTTCATCGGCCTCCTTGAGGTCCTGTGCGGCGGCCGCGTCCACCAGCCACAGCAACCCGCCAGTGGGATGCACCCGGCCCGCCGGCAACGATTCCCCCGGCCTGCGCAGCACCTGCGCCAGCCGTTGGGCTTTGCCCGCCCCGCTGACCAGAAAGACCACCTGGGCGGCGGCGTTGAGCACCGGCAGGGTCAGGCTGACGCGCGGCAGGGGGGGCGGGGGCGGGTCGCTGTGCGGGACGGCGACCGCCCAACGGGCGGCCTCGCCCAGCGCCGCCGAACCGGGGAACAGGGAGGCGGTGTGGCCGTCCTCCCCCAGCCCGAGCAAAATCAGGTCGAAGCGGGGCAGGCTCCCGTCGCCAAAATAGGCCCGCAGCGCGCGCTCGTACTCGGCGGCGGCCCGCTCGGGCGGCAGTTCGCCGTGGATGCGGTGCACGTTCGCGGCCGGCAGGGGGACGCGATCCAGCAGGGTTTCGCGCGCCATGCGATAGTTGCTGTCCGGATGGTCGGGCGGGACGCAGCGCTCGTCGCCCCAGAAGACGTGCACGCGGGTCCAGTCCAGCCGCGCGGCACGCTTCGCGTCCGGCGCGCTCAGGCGGGCGTGCAACACTCTCGGGGTGGAGCCGCCGGAGAGCGCCACGTTAAAGCGCCCGCGCGCCGCAATAGCCTCCGCTGCCAGCCGCGCGAACAGGTCGGCCGCTGCCTCAGCCAGCGCGGCCGCATCTTTCGCCTCCACCACCACCATCCGCTCACCCCTTCCCTGCATCCTGTAACTGGTCACAGTGTGCAGGCAAGGGTTGGCAGAAGGAATCCCCGCAATTGGGGTGTGCGGGCGGGGCGCCCGCCCGCACACCCCAATTGCGGAACTCATCACTGACATATCTTGCGTGCATACCGGTCACTGAGTCAGGCGGGTATTATACCTGTCTGTGGTAACATTCCGCCCATGACTGAAAACCTGCTTGAGTTTGCTTGTTCTTTCGCCCGCTCTGCGGGCGAAATCTTGCGGCGGGGCTACGGCCAGGCCGGGCGGGTGGAGCGCAAGGCCGCCGCCATTGATCTGGTGACCGAGTACGACCGGCGCGCCGAGGCGCACATTCTGGCCGCCATCCGCGCCGCATACCCTCAGCACGCCATTCTGGCCGAGGAGAGCGGCGATCACGGCGGCAGTGAGTTCCGCTGGCTGGTGGACCCGCTGGACGGCACCACCAACTTCGCCCACGCCATCCCCATCTTCGCCGTGTCCATCGCGGTGCAGCGCGCCGGGCGGTTGCTGGCCGGGGTGGTGTACGACCCGATGCGCGACGAGATGTTCGCGGCCGGGGCCGGGCACGGGGCCACGCTCAACGGGCAGCCGGTGCGCGTCTCGGGGGCCGCCGAGCTGGGCAGCAGCCTGCTGGTCACCGGCTTCCCCTACGATATGTGGACCAACCCGGAGAACAATCTGGCGCAGTTCGGCGCGTTCGCCGTGCGCACCCGGGGCGTGCGCCGGCTGGGTTCGGCGGCGCTGGACCTGGCTTACGTGGCCGCCGGCCGCTTTGATGGTTTCTGGGAGCTGCGCTTGCAGCCGTGGGATGTGGCCGCCGGGGCGCTGCTGGTGATGGAGGCCGGCGGGCTGGTGACGGACGCCCGTGGGGGCGCGGACTTCTTGAACGATCCTTCGATCCTGGCCGCCAACCCGGCCCTGCACGCGCGCATGTTGGAGGTGCTGCGAACTACGTAGCCCCCCGCCCGTTGCGCAACAGTTCCGCCAGCGCCCGCAGATCCACGCGCGAGGTCATGTCCAGGCTGAGGGGCGTGGCCGAGACCACCTGGTCTATGCACAGGGCGTATACATCGGAATCCGGCTCCAGCGCGCCTGGCTGCAGTTCCTGCCGGTACCCCACGTTGCCCGGCTCGGCCAGACTGGCCCGCTGCGGCTTGACCGGCGCGAAATACCGGCTGCGCGAGATGCGCGTCACCCGCCACGGGGTAGCGGGGGTGGCACTCTGCGGCACGTCCACCTTCAGCACGTCCACGTCTGGCGGGGTCTCCCCGGCCATCAGCCGGCGGGCAAAATAGGCGGCGAAATAAGCCGCCGCGCCGAAGTCAATCTCGGTCGAGTGTGAGTGGTGGTATTCGGTGGCGGTCTCCAGCGAGACGGCCAGCCCCGGCAGCCCGAAGGAGGCCGCTTCCAGCGCCGCGCCCACCGTGCCGGAGATGGTCACGCCGCTGCCCACGTTTTCGCCGTAGTTGATGCCGGCCACCACCAGCGCCGGGCGCTCCGGCAGCAGCTCCAGCAGGGCGTGCTGTACCGCCTGCGCCGGCGTGCCGTCCACCGCGTGCACCGTCCACGTTTTGCCGTGCACGGTTACATGCTCCTCAAAGATCCGGCCGCTGGAGGTGGAGGGCATGCTGCGCCCGGCGCCGGACCACTGGTCGCGCGGCGCAGCCACCCACACGTAGCCCAGCGCGGAAAGCGCCTCCGCCGCCGCCCACAGGCCGGGGGAGCGGATGCCGTCATCGTTGGTAAGCAGAATATGGGGTTTGCCAGTCAAGAGTCGCTCCGGGTGTGAGACTGCCAGCATACCGCAATGGCGGTGGGTAGGGGCCTCGACAAATGGGGTCCGGGTGGGTGTACACCCACCCGGACCCCATTTGTCGGACATTCTCATCTCAGCCGTTGCAGGGGCGACCCGCCGGGTCGCCCCTGCTGGCAGTCCGCCGCCCCGGCAAAGCAAATGGGATGGGAGTGGCCGGCGCCGGAGCGCCGGTCAGGCAAGCTGGCGTAGCACCAACATTACTTTGCCCTGAATCTCCACGTTTTCCGGGTCGTCTATGTAGATCGGCTTCATGGTGGTATTGGCCGGCTGCAAGCGGACCCGGCCGTTTTCCAGATAGAAGTGCTTGAGAGTGGTTTCCTCGCGGTCCTTCAACCACACTGCCACCATCTCGCCATTGCGTGCCTCGCTGACCGGCCTCATCACCACGATGTCGCCATCACTGACCATGGCGTCAATCATCGAGTCCCCCTGAACTTGCAGGGCGTACAATCCCTCGGTCTGGGCGGGCAGCAACTGGCGAGTCAGGGTGAGGGCCTCATCTTCGCCAAAGGTGGCAAAGTCGGGCGCCGGGACCGGGACCGGCTGGCCGGCCACGATACGGCCCACCAGCGGAATCCGGATCAGGTCGCGCAGCTCATCGGCCATGCTCCCGGCCATCTCTTCCAGCCGGTTCACCAGCCGAATACCGCGCGAGACCTTCAAATCGCGGGCAATGTAGCCCTCCTGCTCCAGCTTGTTCAAGTTGTAGTTCACCACCGAGGTGGACGAAATGCCCACATTCTCCCCGATCTGGCGGATGGTGGGGGGATAGCCATACTCGCTGGTGAAACGATCAATAAACCCCAGAATTCCGCTCTGGCGCTCCGACAGTTTGTTGCGGGCCACGGGTTCACCTCCTGCAAATGTCACGGGTTTTGCCAACATTCTACAGGAACATTCGTTCTATGTCAAGTTCGCTGCGCTCCGCGCTCCGACTCTTCAGGCTGGAGTCGCGAAGGGGAAGTCTGCGGAAAACAGGCAGTGCTTGACGAATTAGAACAAATGTGCTATCCTCTAGCTCGGACGTGGCAGACGGCCTGGCCGTGGCTCTGCTGCCGGGGTCCGTGGCGCACTTCGAGCTTCTCAGGGCACAAGGGGAGGTGGGTATGTCTTCGACACAGAACGGCTCGGGCTTCGAAACAAGCGTGGAAGAGAGGAACAATCGCATTCAGGTTCTGTGGCGCCGGTGGGAGGGGTTCAAGATGAAACGAGAAATGGCATTCGGGGCGCTGATCGTGATCGCGCTGCTCATGTTTGAGCTATTCAACTTCAGCACCACAGACTTCGCCCTCACCAATCTGCTGGGCGACCTGCGGTTTGCCGGGCTGCGCTGGGCCTTCATTCTGGCGGTGGCCTTTTGCGGCATGGATTTCGCCGGCATCGCCCGGCTGTTCACCCCGGGCGCGGGCGGCCCGGGCCAGCGGGCGTCGCTGCTCTCGATCAGCGCCGAGAAGCGCAGCGAGCCGGCCGAGGTCTGGTATCTGCTGGGGGCGTGGTTTCTGGCCGCCACCATGAACGCCGTGCTCACCTGGTGGGGGGTGTCGCTGGCGCTTATGGCCCACCCCGGCCTGGGCAACGAAATCCTCAGCCGAGAACAACTGCTCTCGGTGGTGCCGGTATTCGTGGCGGTGCTGGTCTGGCTGATTCGCATTTTGCTGATTGGCACCTTTTCGATGTCCGGGACCAGGCTGTTCACCCCCTGCCGGGGATCTTCGACCGCGCAGTCGCTGGAGGCCCCCCCGAGCGGCCGGAAGGCCCCCTCCCTCACCGAGGAAATCGCCCGCCGGACCCCGGTCCGGGTGATCGGGGATCCGCCCGAGGGGATGGAAGTCCCGGCCCCGACCCGGTATCCCCGGCCCCAGCACTCCCCGGCCCCCGCGCCGGCCTCCCCCTCCCGACCGCCTGCCGATCCGACCCGGCCCTTTCGCCCGGTCCCCAAACCGGAACCGGCCCTGAGCGAGGACTCAAACGGCCATCGCAACCAGTTCCAGAATCTGCTGTCGTCCACACCTGCGCTGCGCGCTGATGTTGCTACCGCTTCGCGTGATGTTGCTACCGCTTCGCGTGATGTTGCTACCGCTTCGCGTGATGTTGCTACC
>CAYZNA010000229.1:0-886 GCA_964478665.1 uncultured Anaerolineales bacterium | reverse complement strand
GCTGATGTTGCCACCGCTTCGCGTTCGCGTGTCGCAAGTGTGCCGCGCCTCATCCGGCCCCTGCGCCGGGGCGCCGGCGACTAGCCCGGGAGCACCAGAATGAACCAACAACGGGTGATTCGCTTCCTGCCGCTGGAGATTACGTTGATTGCCGTGCTGCTGGGCTGGGCCGGCATAGGACTGGTGCGCGGGCTGCTTGCCCATTCACCGGGGCTGGCGGGGCGAGCAGAGGCCGCCCGTAGCCGGGGCATCCCCATGCCCCGGAAGCCAGAAGCGGCGGCCGCGCCCGCCCCGGGGGAGGCCGCCGCAGGCATCTCGGCGGTGTTCACCCCGGAGGTACAGCGCTGGGGGGCAGAGATCGTCAAGTGGGCAAGGCAAGCCGGGGTGGACCCCAATCTGGCGGCCACGGTGATGCAAATCGAGTCTTGCGGGGATCCGCAGGCGGTTTCGGCCTCTGGCGCGCAGGGGCTGTTTCAGGTAATGCCCTTCCACTTCGAGGCCGGCGAGGATATGCTGGACCCCGACACGAACGCGGCGCGCGGGCTGGCCTATCTGGCGCTGGGGTGGACCCGCGCCGGGGGCCAGGCCGACCTCGCCCTGGCCGGGTACAACGGCGGCCACAGTCAGATCGGCAAGCAGGCCGCGCTGTGGCCGGCGGAGACGCGCCGTTACACCTACTGGGGAAGCGGCGTCTACCAGGCGGCCAGCTCCGGGGCTGGCGCCAGCGAGCGCCTGCAGGAGTGGCTGGCGGCCGGAGGCGAAAGTCTGTGCCAGCAGGCGGCAGCCCGGCTGGGGCTGGCGCCGTGAGCGCGGCACAGGGGAGCGGGGAGCAGGGGAGCGGGGAGCAGGGGAGCAGGGGAGCGACCGTAGCCGCGAGTGGCCTCAC
>CAYZNA010000228.1:0-6399 GCA_964478665.1 uncultured Anaerolineales bacterium | reverse complement strand
ACGCTATCTGCCAAACGCTATCTGCCATACGCTATCCGCCAAACAACTGGGTGACGGTGAAGTTGATCATGTTGAGGACCCACGCCGGCCAGACGCCGATGAACAGGATCAGCGCCATCAGCGGCGCGATGGCCAGGAGCTCGCGGGCGTTGATCTCCAGCCGGCCGCCGTGGTGGGCCACCTCGGCCACCAGCGCCTCGTTGGCCGGGCCGTGCAGGATCTTGCCGACCCCCTTGAGCACGTACGCGCCGGTGAACAGCAACCCGATCATCCCCAGCGCAGTGTACAGGGTGAAGATCGGCCACGCGCCCCGCACCACCAGAAACTCGGATACAAAGCCGTTCAGGCCAGGCAGGCCGAGCGAGGCCATGCTGGTAAAGAGAAGAACGGCGCCGTAGACCGGCATCCTGGCCCACAGGCCGCCGTAGGCATTCAGGTCGCGGGTGTGAGTGCGCTCGTAGATCACACCCACCAGCAGGAACATGCCGGCCGCGCTCAAGCCGTGGTTGAACATCTGCAGCACCGCGCCGTTCAGCGCCAGCACGCCATCCCCCGCCGAGAGGGTGCCCCTGGCCACCGCCGCCGCGGCAATGCCCAGCACCACAAAACCCATGTGGTTGACCGATGAATAGGCCACCAGCCGCTTGAAGTCGGACTGGCCGAAGGAGGCGAACGCGCCAAAGATGATCGCCAGCACGGCCAGCAACCCGAGCGCCCCGGCGAAGTGCGCGGCCTGCTCCGGGTACAGCGGCAGCACCAGTCGCAGGAAACCGTAGGCGCCCAGCTTGAGCAGCACCCCGGCCAGGATCATTGAGCCGGCGGTGGGGGCTTCGGTGTGTGCGTCCGGCAGCCAGGTGTGGAAGGGCCAAACCGGCACTTTGATGGCAAAGGCAACCGTAAAGGCCCAGAAAGCCACCGCCTTGACCGTGCTGGCCGGGAAGCCGAGCAGCGTGCCGCCCAGCGCGGGCCAGCGTTCCATAATCTGCACCAGGTCAAAGGTGCCGGAGAAGATGCCGATGAGCTGGATAGCCAGCAGCAGACCGAGCGAACCGGCCATGGTGTACACCATGAACTTGAAGGAGGCATAGATGCGGGCCGGGACTTTGATGCCGCGCCACAGCTCGCGCTCGCCCTTCTCGCTGCCCCACATGTTAATCAGGAAGTACATCGGCACCAGGCCGATCTCCCAGAACACGAAGAAGAGCACCAGGTCCAGGGCCATGAACACGCCCAACATCCCGGCCTCCAGCATCAGGAACAGGGCCATGTACAGCCGCACCCGCTGCTGGATACTCCACGAGATCAGCAGGGCGGGCGGGGTGAGCAGCGCGGTGAGCAGCACCATGGGGATCGAGATGCCATCCACCCCCAGATGATAGCTGGCGTTGATGGCGGCATACCACCGGGCCTGTTCCTCGAACTGGAAACCGGCCGCGGCTGCGTCGTAGCCAGACCACAGCAGGAGAGAGAACCCCAGCGGGATCAAGCTGCCGAGGAAGGCGGCCCAGCGCAAGAGCTTGACCTCTTCCTGCGGCAGGAGCATCACAATCAACGCTACAGCCAGCGGCGAGAAGAGGATCAGTGAGAGAAGGTGACTGGCGATAAAGTCCATGCGAGTACCCCGATACCGGAGATTAGAGATTAGAGATTAGAGATCAGAGATCAGAGATCAGAGATTGGATGCCAGGGACGCTTGATCTCTGTTCCCCTCCCTCCCCGGATGACTAGCGGATAAGCCCTGCCGCTCGGGCTGCCAGGATGCCGCCCAGCACCACGGCGGCGGCCATGCCGACCGCAAGATAGTATTGCACCTGGCCGGTCTGGATCACCCGCATGGCGCGACCGAGTTTCTTGGTGCTCTCCCCGACCAGATCGCCCGAGCCGTTGACCACCGGCACATCGAAGTACCGGCGGAAGATGCCGCCCAGCGCGTAGCTCGTCCGGGCTGCCAGATGCAAAATGCCGTCAAACAGGCCGCGATCCAGCCACAGGTAGGTTACGGTCTCGGAAACCCAGATGGCCGGGCGCACAAACAGGAAGTCATACAATTCGTCAAAGTAGTACTTGTTCTCGAGCAGGGTGTAGATGGGGCCGAGCGGTCCGCGCAGCGGGTCGGCGGCCCCGGCCGGGAGGTTCCGGTACGTCCGCCAGCCGAGGAACAGGCCGCCGAGGGCCACGGCCAGCGAGGTGAGCAACGGGATCCAACTGAAGGCAGCCGCTTCCGGCTCCTCCAGCAGGGTGCCGCCCACGAAGCTATGGAACCAGTTGGGGATCAGGCCGCCCAACCCGGGGAAGTGCTCCGGGATGCCGACCCAGCCGGCGGTGATGGCGAAGAAGGACAGCACTACCAGCGCGAACAGCATCGGGCGGAAGATGGGGTCTTTCTCGCTGGCGTGCTCGGCGGCGGCGGTGCGCGGCGCCCCGAGAAAGGTCAGCGAAATCTGGCGCATGGTGTAAAAGGCGGTCAGCAGCGCGGCCACGGCCAGCACGGTGAACACTGCCCGGTGGCCGTGGGCGAAGGCATCGCCCAGGATCTCGTCTTTGGACCAGAAGCCGGCCGTCACCAGCGGGAAGCCGGACAGGGCAAAGCCGCCGATCAGAAAGGTCCAGAAGGTCACCGGCATGCGTTTGCGCAGCCCGCCCATGTTAAACATGTCCTGCAGGTCAGGTAGGGGCGAACCGGCATGTTGGGGCGAACCGGCATGTTGGGGCGAACCGGCATGTTGGGGCGAACCGGTGTGTTCGCCCTCGCCCTGCGAATGGTGCGCGCCGTGCTCCACCCCGTGAATCACCGAGCCGGAGCCGAGGAAGAGCAGCGCCTTGAAGAAGGCGTGCGTGACCAGATGGAAGACCGCCGCCACGTAGGCGCCCATGCCCAGGGCAGCCATCATGTACCCCAGTTGCGAGATGGTGGAATAGGCCAGCACCTTCTTTACGTCGTTCTGGGCTACAGCGATGGTGGCAGCGAACAGCGCGGTAAAGGCGCCGATGAAGGCCATCAGGGTCATGGCCGGGGTGGTCCCACCGTGCTCGGCCCCGGCAGAAATCAGTGGGAAGAAGCGAATGACCATGTACACGCCGGCGGAAACCATGGTGGCGGCATGGATCATGGCCGAGACCGGGGTCGGGCCTTCCATGGCGTCCGGCAGCCAGACGTGCAGCGGGAACTGGGCGCTCTTGCCGATGGCGCCGATAAAGAGCAGAATGCCAACCAGGCCGGCCACGCTCAGCCCGGTGATCACCGAAGGCGTCGCCGCCAGGTGGGCCAACACTTCGTGGTTGAACAGAATCTCGCGGTAGTTCAGCGTGCCCGTCTGAGCGTACAGGTAGGCAATGCCCAGCAGCATAAACACGTCCCCGACGCGGGTGGTGATGAAGGCTTTCACCGCCGCCTGGCGCGGGGTGATTTTCTTCGGATCGTCGTATTCGCGCGCGTACCAGAAGCCGATGAGCAGGTACGAGCACAGGCCCATGATTTCCCAGCCCATAAAGAGCAGGAGCAGGTTGTCGGAGACCACCAGCGTGAGCATGCCGAAGGCAAACAAGGAGAGGAAGGCAAAGAAGCGCGAGTAGTTTGGCTCCACGCCGTTGTGGGGCGGCTTGCCCGGCTGGTCGTGCGGGTCGCGCGGCTTGCCGTAGTTGCTGTAGCCCACGCTGTAGATGAAGATCATCAGACAGGTCCAGGCCACAAAGAACAACGTGATCGCGGCCAGCGGATCCAGCAACACGCCAAAACGCAGCGCGGTATAGCCGGTCGGCATCCAGTCCACGGAGGAGGCGAAAGGGTGTTCGCCGAGATGCTCGACCTTGACGCTCTGCCAGAAAATCCACAGGCTGAGCGCCCACGAAATCGCCATGCCGCCCACCGCCACGGTGTGGCTGAGCCACTTGCTGCGGTTGGTGAACAGCACTATCAAAAAGAAGGCCGCAATGGGCGGGAGCGGGACAAACCAGAGTAGTGTGTCAGGGTGCATAAGCCCTCACAGTTTCAGCAAATCAATCTCATCCGCTATCACGGTGGACCGGCGGCGATAGATGGAAATGATGAGCGAGAGACCCACCGCGGCTTCAGCGGCGGCCACCGCGAACACCACCACGGCAAACGCCTGGCCGGAGAGCACGGTCGGGCCGAGATACCGCCAGAAGGCCACCAGGTTGATAATTACGGCGTTGAGCATCAGTTCAATGGCCATCAGTATCGCAACCGCGTTCCGCCGGGCCAGCACGCCGTACAGGCCCAGGCAAAACAGCGCAGCCGCGAGGATCAAGTACCATGAGAGTGGAACCATAGTTGCTTCGCAGGGAAGTAGGAAGGAGGAAACAGAGGGGGCCGCTTCTTCCTTCTTCCTTCTTCCTTCTTCCTTCTTCCTGCTTTCTCCTTCCTATTTTCTTTCGCCCGCGATGATAATCGAGCCTACCAGCGCGGCCAGCAGCAGCACCGAGGCCACCTCGAAGGGCAGCATGAAACGATCAGGGTTGACAAGGTCCAGACCGAGCTGCTGGATGGTGCTGGCCTCGTCAAAGGCGACAGTGCTGGCGCTGGTGAAGGCAGGAATCTGGGTGGTGAGCCACGCCAGCCCGGCGAACACCAGGGCGGCCAGCAGCGCCGGCGCCCACCACCCCGAGCGGGTCTGAGGGGTGGTCTCTTGCATGGCGCCGCGCGTGAGCATCAGGGCAAAGATAATCAGGATGGCAATGGCCCCGATGTACAGCACCACCTGCACCACCGCCAGAAAGGCGGCCTCCAGCAACACAAACAGCACCGCCACCGCGAACAAGGTCACAATCAGCCACAGCGCGGAGTGGATCAGGTTGCGGGCTGCGACAACCAGAAAGGCAGACACCAGCGCAAGCCCGCCCACAGTCAGAAAGATAACCTGGAGAGGAGTCATAGGCAAATCCGTTCACACAACAGGGGAAAAGGGGGGAGGCCGGTGGAGGCCCCCTGCCGCTTCGTCCCGACTGACCCCGGCACCCGGGTTCGGCTCAGCCGCGTGGGCGGCCGTCTCCCCGGGGGAGGCCTCTGCCTCGAGGCCGGACTCGACCAGCGCCGGCGAGTAGCGCGCGCGCGCGCGGACCGCCGCCAGCCGCAACAACCAGATCGTCGCCAGCCCGAGGGCAAAGTTGGCCAGCAACAAAACACCGGCCCGCGCCCAGGCTGCGTCCGGGGCGCTGCCGGCCGGGATCGCCTTGCCGGCCACCGCAATGACCACCACTGCCGCCAGCGAGAGCGGCGTGATGAACTTCCAGTTGAAGTTGAGCATGTGGTCAATGCGGATGCGCGGCAGTGTGGTGCGCACCCAGACCACGATGAAGTAGAACACGAAGGACTTGAGCAGGAAGTAGATCACTCCCAACAACTGGCTGCTTCCGGCCCATGGACCCTGCCAGCCGCCAAAGAACAGCACCGCCGCCAGGGCCGAGATGGTGAAGGCGTGCAGAAACTCGGCAGCGAAGAACATGGCAAACTTCATGCCCGAGTACTCGATGTGAAACCCGGCCACAATCTCAGACTCGGCCTCCAGCAGATCGAACGGCGTGCGGCCCACCTCGGCGATCGAACTGATGAAGAAAATCAAGAAGGGGATTGGCGCCATCACCACGAACCACACCTGCCTCTGCGCCTCGACGATGTGCTCCATATTCATGGTGCCGGCCAGCATCACCGGCACCAGCAGGGTGATAATCATGGGCGCTTCGTAAGAGACCAACTGCGCTACGGTGCGGAAGGCGCCCAACAGCGCGTACTTGTTGTTGGAGGACATCCCGGCCAGCATGATCGCCATGGTCCCCAGCCCGCCGACCGCCACGACGTACACCACCCCCACGTTCAGCGAGACGCCCACCGCCCGGACCGCAAAGGGCAACACTGCCCAGATCATCACCACCGACATCACCGCCAGCGGGGGCGCCAGGTTGAACACGACTTTGTCGGCGCCGGCGGGGGTAGTGTCCTCTTTGGTGATCAGCTTGAACACGTCAGCAAAGGTCTGCAGCAAGCCGTACGGGCCAACCCGGTTGGGGCCGAGGCGGTCCTGAAAGCGCGCCGCCAGCTTGCGCTCCAGCCAGATCAGAAAGATCACCAGCACCAGCCCGAAGGAAGCGGTGGGAACCACCCGGATGGCGTCCATGATCACGCGCACCGCCGCCGGAGTCAGGTTCATGCCCTGCAACAGGTGCTCCAACTGCGCTGCGATGAAATCAAAGAGATTCAGCACTTGATTCATAGTCTCTCGCTCCGTCGAGACACAACAAAACGCCTATCGCGCAAGCTCAATCACGATAGGCGCCAGCATCATGCGAAAGCTACACCCACTCGAGGGCCCCTTTTTGCCAGGCGTAGAGCAGCCCGGCCGCCAGGATGACGATAAACAACACCCCTTCAAACACCGCAGACAG